>DATJHD010000391.1:0-6747 GCA_035494275.1 Croceibacterium sp. | reverse complement strand
GGCGCCGGCGAAAAGGCCAAGCGCGTGGAGTTCCGCTTCCCGGACCCGCTCGCCAACCCCTACCTCGCCTACGCCGCCCTGCTGATGGCGGGCCTCGACGGGGTGCAGAACAAGATCCATCCGGGCGAAGCGATGGACAAGAACCTCTACGACCTGCCGCCTGCCGAACTGGCCGAAGTGCCGACCGTCTGCGGTTCGCTGCGCGAGGCGCTCGAATCGCTGCAGGCAGACCACGACTTCCTCCTGAAGGGCGACGTGTTTTCGAAGGACCAGATCGAATCCTACCTCGAGCTGAAGTGGGAAGAAGTCAGCCGTTGGGAGACCACGCCCAGCCCGGTCGAATTCGACATGTACTACAGCGCCTGATCGCTCATCGGGTCGGCGACAAGGGGCGCCCGGAGCGATCCGGGCGCCCTTTTTCCTGTTTCAGAGTGTCCGTCGACCGAGCGCTACTCGCACAGGCCGGCGGCGCGCTGGGCGATACCCTTCAGCCCTTTGCACTTGGGCTTGGTCGGTTGTTGCTGACCCTGGCTCGAAGCATCACCATCATCGCCGCCAGACAAACCGCCCATGGCGGGCATGCCGAGAAGGACCATCGCGTTGGAGCGGAAGCGCACGCGGGCGACCCATTCCGGCTTCCACACGGCGCCCTTGGCGGTGGGGCGGGGCGGATAGGCAAAATTGCTCTCCGGGCCGTAGCCGAAAAGCTGGACCATCATGTTCTCGCCGCCGAGCTGGGTGACCTCGGCCGGGATCGTGCAGCTCGTCTGGCTCGCCGGCATCACCGTCTTGGCGGCGACCAGCTTGGCGACAGCCGCGGGTGACAGCCAGTCGCCGAGCATGCCCCCGAACTGCTTGGTTGCCGAGGAAGTCCACCAGACCATTTCGTTGGGCTGGCTCCGGCCCATGTCCTTCGCCCCGATCGCCCACGCGTAATAGCCCGTGGCGTCCGGCAGGCCGTTCCAGCTCAACCCGTGGGCGCCGCCCGGCAGTTTCGAGGATCGCGGCTGCAGTGGGGCCATGAAGTCATGATCGAGATGGAAGGCGATCTCGGGCGAATAGTTGCCAGCGATGCGATGGTCGCCCACCAGCGAGGCCGAGGCGGGGACGGTCTTGCCGCTCTTGGCGTTGGGCCATTCGCCGAAGGTGTTGCTGTTCGCCCGAGTGATCGTCCACTCGCCGGGTACGCTCACGCCCGAGGCGAGCAAGCCCGGCGGGATCTGGCCCTTGGCCATCTTCGAGAAGTCGATCACCACCGGCTGGCCGGGGCCGGCGTGCTCGCCGCAACCCCAGAAAAGGTACAGCTTGCCGCTCGGCATCTGCCGCTCCTGCGGGGCTCCCGGCACCGTCGGCGCATTGGCCGCCTGTTTGATCGGGGTGACAAGGGGGACGGACTGGCCGAGCCCCGCGGCCGGCGGCATGAAGTGATCAGCGGCCGGCGCGCCGGTCGCCGTGCGCGTCGAGCCAAGCCGCAGCTCCAGCTGATGCGCCGCGCCTCCGCCCCCTCCCCGCAGAAGCGCGAGCGAGTTCCCGCCGGCGGCCATCGCCGCCATCCCGGACAAAGTCCCTGCATCCATCGTGTAGCGGGCGATCGGCGCGGCGCTCTGCTGGGTAGAGCCGGGCATGGATGTCAGCGCGAGACCAATGGCTGTGCCGCCCAAGGCGGCGCGGCGAAGAACGGTATGCACGAATAGCCCTCCTGTCCCCGTGCAGGAGCCCGTTATCCGGCCTTCCGTCAAATGCCCCCTTGGTCATGTACGGAGGGCCTTCGGCCCCGGCACACCTGATGCGCACCGACCTTATCGCGGCGGAGCTTTGGAGGCGATTCAATTTTCCTGTTGGTTCCGACGGCGCCGAGGCGGGCCTCGAGCTGATCAAGGGCGGCGTCAAAGACGAAGGCACTCGGCCTCAATAATCCTTGCGATATTGCGCGCCGATGCTCTCGCGCCCCAAAGAGGAGATCGTGCCCAGCAGCGAAAGCCAGCGGGTAATGCGGAACTCGAGATTGGTCGCGTTGTAGCCTCGCCCGTCCGTAATGATCTCGACGGTGAAGCGCCGGTGGATGCGCTTTCCGAACAGCAGCGCGGTGCCGTGGTCGAGCGCCGGGTCGGCCGGAACGATCCGCAATTCGTCAAGGCCAACGGCCCGGCGTAACTTGTTGATGGGATCGAGGCCGGCCCCGCCGCGCAGGCTCGCCACCGCTGAGCCGAGCTCAAGAGCATCGGTCGCCGTGAGATTGGCGATCGAGCCGCCGAACAGCAGCTGCGCCAGGATCTCCTCCTCCGGCATCGAAGGGGTCGAGGCAAAGGTGATGTCCGGCTTGCTCGAGCTTCCGCCCACCGTCACGGTGACATGCAGCGAATTGACGTCGGTTTCGGCGACCAGGTCGATTTGCGGATCGGGCGGCGTGTTCTCGTTGAAATCGATCACGCCGCGCGTGATGTCGAACCGCGTTCCGGCGAAATCGTAATGCCCCTGTCGCGGCACGACGCGCGCCACGCCGCCGATGCGCGGATCGGATGTGGTGCCGCGCAGCTTCAGGTCGGCGCTCCATTCACTGTCAAGGCCCATGCCGTCGACCTGTATGCCGCCGCCGGGAGCGCTGGCGTCAATCAGGTAGCGCCACGGCGCGCCGGGCGATGCGGGCGGCGCGAGATCCGGCGGCAAGTTGATGTCGGTCGTCTTGATGTTGGGCAGCGCCGCCGTCCCCGAAGCGGCGCCGAGCCGCCAGTGCGCCTTCTGCACCCGCAGTCGTCCGGCAATGGTCCCGCCGACCCCGTTCGAGACGATGCGGATCGGCCCGGTGACGGCCGCGCTCATGGTCGAAAGATCGACGATGCGCGCGTTCTGCGCCGCTATGCGCAGGTCGATCTTCGGACCGCTGTCGGGGCCGATGCCCGCGAGGTCGACGGTGCCTGCTCCGACGACGCTGCCGCCGTTCGCGGCCTCGCCGGCGAAGCTCGTCAATTGCAGCAGCGATCCGGTGAAGGTCCCGCGCGCCTTGACGTGCCGCAGGTCGGTGCCGACGAGGGCGCTCTGCACCCTGAGATCGTCGCCGGCGAGGGAGCCGCGTACCTGCGGATTGGCGAGCGTGCCGGTGACATCGGCGGCGGCGTTGAGGGTGCCCGTTATGTCGAACGTGTCGATCGCGGCCAGCCGCCACAGCGATTCGGCGGGCCCGCTGTAGCGCAGCTGGGCCAAGAGGTTCCCCGCGCTCAAGCGATCGTACAAGTCGCCGCTCGCGGGCATGCCGACGATCCGCCCCTGGAACCGGCCGAGGGTCATCCCGCCCTGCTGCACCACCGCCCGCGCCTGGGCGTCGGTCGGCAAAAGCCGGGCGACCAGGGCAAGATCGATCGGCTTCGAGGTGAGCAGCAGGCCCGAGCGTGTCAGCCCGCTGATCAGCACGCTGGCGCTGCCGGTCGGTACGCCGCCGGGCCCGTTGCGGTAGCTGACGATGCCGGAGATCGTGCCGCCGAGCCCCAGGTCCGAGCCTGTGGCATCGAGCAGCGAGAGCGGCATCTTCGAGAGGCTGAACGTGAACTGCGTGCCCGCGGCGCCGCCAAACCGTCCCTCCACCAGCGCTATGCCGCCGGCGAAGTTCACTTGCGTGCGCTGGAGCAGCCAGCTGCCGTCGGGCTGCTTCAGCAGCAACGCCCGGCGCGGCATGGAGATCGGCTCGCCGCCGTAATTGCCGCGCGCCGCGACATCGATCCGGTCCGGCGCGACATGGCCGGTCAGTTGCAGCTGGAAGCGACTGCCGCGCCGACCGGCAAGCGAAGCGGCAAAGGTGCCCCGGCCGTTGACCACGTTGGCCGTTCCCGACAACCGGCCGACGAACAGCGTGCCGTAGCTCATGCCCGCCGCCTCGACGGTACCCTGGATCGAGCTGTTGCCCTTGGCGAAGAAGCCGCTGGCGTCGATCGTCGCCTGCCGGATCGCGAGGCGCGTGGCGCCGCCGAACGTTGCATCGCGGACGGTGAGATGGATACTGAAGCCCTGGCCGCCGCCTCGTGGCGCGAGCGCGATGGTGCCGTCGATGCCGCCACCACTCAGTCCGAGGGTGCCCGACATGGCGCCCTCGCCCAGCGTGAGATTTCCCGTCACCGACGTTCGCCAGACATCGAGATGTTCGATGCCAAGTCGAGTCGGCCCGCCCGGTGGCGATGTCAGGAACAGCAGCCCCTTGAACGGCCCGAGAGTCGATTGTCCCGAGGTTTCGATGCGAAAGCCGTCCCGGGTCGGCGTCAGGATCACGTGGACGTCGCGCAAGCCCGCGCTCGGCAGCGGATTGGCGAACACCAGATCCGCATGCGGGCCGTCGGCCTCGACTCTCGCCTTGAGGGTGAACGCGCCGTAATCGACCGAGCGCCCGCTGCCGACCAGCGTCGTTGTGCCGTTCTCGACGCGGCCATGGAGGTTGAGCGTCAGCTTGTTCGACGTCAGCGTCGTCTTGCTGAACACGATCGGTGACATGGCGCCGAGCGTCACGCCGCCCTTGAAGCGAATGTTGCCACCGGTCAGGCTGGAGATCGTCGCGTTGGTTAGCCTCGTCACGTGCCCGGCAAAGTTCGCCGCCAGCCGCCACGGCACGCCGTTGCCGATGGAGAAGCGGATCTTCGCGCTGGCGTCGAGGGTGCCGATGTTCCTCGCCGTCAGACCGTGCATCTCGATCGGACCGGCCAGCGCATAACCGCCGCGCTTTATGTCGCCGCGCAGCACGAGATCGGCCTTGAGGCCGGGGAAACGGAAGGCGAGATCGTCGGAGCGCAAATCGTTGTCGGCAAGGACTAGCGTGCCGAGCAGGCGGCCGTTCACCAGCGACGGATCGAACAGACTGTTGCCGCTGACGATGCGCTTGACCGAAGCATTCAGCGGAATGACGTAGCGCGTGCCGTCATACAGCAGCGTGCCCTTCTCGCCGATGCCGATGAGCCTGGTCCCGCCAAGGTCCATCTGCCCGACGCCGAGCTCGAACGGCGCGCTGAAGCGGCGCCACGGCCCGTCGAAGGTCGAGGTGATGACCGTGTCGCGCAGGGCGAGCCCGGTGCCAAACAATTGCGAGTCGAGCAGCTTCGCGCGCAGCTTGAGATGGTTATAGCGGTTGTTGGCGAGGTCGACCGCGCCCACGGCATCGGCCGCGAAGCCATGCGCACGCAGGGCGAAACTGCCCTTGGCGATGCTGTCCTTCAGCGTGCCCACCAATGCTACCGCAGCGCTGTCGCCCAGCGCCCTTGCGGGAAGCCCGGTCAGCAGGTCGCGATGCCAGAACAGGCCGTCGATGCGGTACAGGCCCGACCGGTTGAAGAGCTTGAACGCCGCGAGCGGTTGGCCACCCTCGCGGGCCAGGAATGACCCGTCCCACTTCTTCCAGGTGCCGTTGCCGAGCAGCCTGACGCGCCAGTCGCTGCGGGCGCCTGTGAGCGACGAAAGCAGGCCCCCGGCCGGCGCCCGGTAGTCGAGGTCAAGGTCGAAGACGTTGCCGTCAGGTTCGGCGTTGACCATCGCGCTGAAGCGGTCGCCGCCGCCGAGACGGCCGTTCGCATTGAGCTTTACCAGCCCCTTCCTGATGTCGACACGGGCGCGAAAATCGACGTGACGTTCTTCACCGAGAAGTCCCTTCGAGACCGTCAGGTCGTCGATCACGAAGCGATCGACGCGAATATCGAAGTTGGGCAGCGTCGGCGCGTTCGGATTGCCCGGATTGAGCTTGGGCTTGGCGTAAAGCGTGCCGTGATGCAGCACGAGCGAACGGACGTCGAGGCCGGAGAACAGGAATTCGTAAGGCCGCCAGTTCAGCTCGACGGCGGGAACGGTGAGGAACAGCTTGTTCCTCGCGTCCCTGAACTTCACGTCGTAGAGCGTGGCGTTCCACAACACCGAGCCTTCGATGCGGCCCACGGAAACCTTGAGACCGGACGCCGGAGCGACCTTGGCAATCTGGCTGACGATGAACTGCCGGCCCGAGCCGGTGTTGAGATAAAGGACCGCCGCCGCGACCAGCAACAACAGCAGCACGACGGTCCGCCCGGCCCAGATGATGGCCGTGCGCAAGGGGTGGCGGCGGCGAACGACGGCGGCTTCCTCGTCGCCTGCGCCGATGCCCTCGTCCGCGGTCATCAGAACGCCTGCCCCAGGCCTACGTAGACGCCGATCTTGGAATCCTTCGGGCCCGGATTGAGCGGAACGCCGACATCGATGCGAACGGGTCCGAACCCGGTCAGGTAGCGCACGCCGATTCCGGCGCCGATCTTGATTTCATGGAAGCTCGGCGTCGGGCTGGTGCCGACGCTGCCGGCATCGACGAACGGCACGAGCTGGATCGCGCCGTCCAGCAACCCCGTCTGGATACGCGCTTCGGCCGACAGTTCCACCAGCGAGCGCCCGCCGGTCGGATCACCTTGGCCGTTGTGCGGCCCGATCGCCTCGTAGCCGTAACCGCGGACCGAACCGCCGCCGCCGGCATAAAGGCGCCGCGAAGGCGCGATCGCCGAAATCGGCGCTCCGGTGATGGTGGCCGCCTTTGCCCGCGTGGCGAGCACGACTTTCTTGCCCGCGGGCAGGTAGTAATCACCTTCGACCTGCGCCTTGATGTAGAAGCTCTGTTCGTTGTCCGTCCGCGACGTCTCGGGCGAGAGCCAGGCCGAGAGCCGCCAGCCGTGCGTCGGATTCAGCAGATCGTCGGAGGTGTCGAGCTCGGCGAAGCCGTGGAGCGCGCCGACGAAATAGGTCTTGCGCGGCCCGAAG
>DATJHD010000390.1:0-3571 GCA_035494275.1 Croceibacterium sp. | reverse complement strand
GAGGCCGAAATCGGGCGACTGCCAGCGCGCGAGCATCTCGAAGCCAACCAGCTTGCCGGTCTGGATGTCGATCTGTTGCTCGTAATAGGGCACGAATTCGCCGGCGGCGATGCCGCGGCGCAACCCGGTCTCGAGCGCGTGACGGAAGCGGACGTCGCTTTCCATCTGCGGCTCGAACCAGGCGTGGCGGTCGCGTCCGTGCCTCTTCGCGTGGTACATCGCGATATCGGCCCAGTGGATCAGCATTTCCGCGTCGGGCACGCCTGTGACGGTGCCGGGCTGGCGACTCGACGCGAGGCCGACCGAAACGGTGACGTCGATCGTCATGTCGCCGATCGTTATCGGCGAGGAGATCGCGCCGAGGAAGTCCGCAGCAATCCGGTCGGCGTGCGCACGATCGCCGGTGGTGACGGGGAAGGCACAGGCGAACTCGTCTCCCCCCATGCGGGCGCAGATGCCGTCGCGCGGCACGAGGCGCTGGATACGCTGGGCAGTCTCGACCAGCACCTTGTCGCCCGCGCTGTGGCCGCAGCGGTCGTTGATCGCCTTGAAGTTGTCGAGGTCGATGAGGAACAGCGCGACCTCGTCTCCCCGCTGCGCCGCATCGCGAAGCATTTGCCCGATCGCCAGTGTGATACCCCGGCGATTGCGGCATCCCGTGAGCGGATCGGTCTCGGCGAGAACACGCGCCTTTTCCTCGGCCTCGCGACGCACGCCGACTTCGCGCCGCAACTCCTCGTACCGGCGCCAGCCGAAGATCACGAGCGCGATGTTCAGCAGAAGCGCGTTGGTCAGCATCACGTCCGGCGGATGGGCGAGGCCGAGCCAGCTGCGCACCACTTGCGGCATGACCTGCCCGGCGATGCCGACGAACAGGATGATCGAGGCGACCGCAATGCCGAGCGCCACGACGTCCCGCTGCGCGCGCCCGAGCGGCTCACCGCTCACGGCGGTCTCATTGCCCGGGGCCGGGCCAGCTCGTTTCAAGCCTGCCATTGGCGGAATCGCTAGGCGTTTATCCTTCCCGTTTGGTTAATTGCCTCCTGTGGATGACCCCGTTACGGAGCCGTCATGAGCAAGCGCTATTGGCTGATGAAAAGCGAACCCGATTCCTACGGCTGGGACAGGCTCGTGGCTGACGGTGGCACGGTGTGGGACGGCGTGCGAAACCACACCGCGAAGCTCAACCTCCAGGCCATGAAAGTCGGCGAGCGGGCGTTCTTCTATCATTCGGTGACCGGCAAGGAGATCGTCGGCGTGGTCGAGATCACCAGGGCGGGGATGAAGGATCCGAAGGACGAGACCGGCACCTGGGCGGCGGTCGAGATCAAACCGGTGAGGAAGCTCGATCGGCCGGTGGCACTGGCCGAGATCAAGGCCGAGCCGGCCCTGAAGGACATTGAGCTGATCAGGCAGTCGCGCCTGTCGGTGGCGGAGATTCGGCCGGAAGAGTGGGACAAGATCCTGTCGATGGCAAAGGCCTGACCGGAAAACCCGGTCCTTTCGCCGGCCGTCTCAAGGGCCAGGTCGAAGGCCTTCCCGGCGGCCCGGTCTGGGCGCCCCCCGAGGCGATCAAGGCGCAACGTCCCACCGGGGCCGACCCGGGTTCGCGTGGCTAGGCCTTCGCGCGCAGCCCGCTCACGGTCGCACCTGCTGCGTTAAGCCTTTCGATATCGCTCACGCAGTGGAGCAGGCGCGTGCCCTTGCGACCCAGCGCCTCACCCAGCGCGTCGGCGAATTCGTCGGCCGTCTCGATCCT
This sequence comes from Croceibacterium sp., assembly GCA_035494275.1. GTDB lineage: Bacteria > Pseudomonadota > Alphaproteobacteria > Sphingomonadales > Sphingomonadaceae > Croceibacterium_B. The sequence goes on along the minus strand of DATJHD010000390.1, from coordinate 1,812 downwards.
TGCAGCCCAGCCGCCGAACGCGCGGGCGAGCGCGGCGAAGTCCGGATTGGCGAGGTCGGTCGCGCTGACCCGGCCTGGAAATTCGCGCTCCTGGTGCATCCGGATGGTGCCGTATGAGCCGTTGTCGACCAGGATGACCAGCACGTCGCATCCGTACTGCGCCGCGGTCGCCAATTCCTGTCCGTTCATCAGGAAATCGCCGTCGCCTGCGACTGCGACGACGCAGCGGTCGGGCAAGCGGAGCGTAGCGGCTATCGCGGCAGGGATGCCGTAGCCCATCGCCCCGCAGGTGGGCGCGAGCTGCGAAGGCGCCCCGGCATAGGGCCAGTAGCGGTGCCACCAGCCAGAGAAGTTGCCGGCGCCGTTGCAGATGACGCTGTCAGGCGGAAGCTTTTCGCGGGCGTGCGCCAGGCAGGTTGCAAGGTCGAGCCTCGTGCCGTCGCTCCCGGGCGTTGACCATTCGAGCCATTCGCGGTGCGCCTGGGCGCCGGAGTCGAACGAGATGATCGACCCATCGTCCCACATCAGCGCGCTTTCCGCGAACTCGCCCATGTCGGCGCAGATTGCGAGGTCGGCGCGGTAGACGCGGTTGAGCTCGTTAGGGTCCGGGTGGACGTGAATCAGCAACTGGCCCGGGTGATCGGGCGTGATGAGCGTGTAGCCGTCGGTCGTCGCCTCCCCAAGCCGCGCGCCGACCGCGAGAACGAGGTCGGCGGCCTTGATGCGTTCCACTAGCCTGGGGTTGGGCCCGTAGCCGAGGTTTCCAGCATAGACCGGCGAGGAAGGCGCGATCGCGTCTTGCCGACGGAAGGCCGTCGCGACGGGGATGCCGAGCCGCTCGGCGAACATTTCGAAATAGGTTCTCGCCTTGGCATCCCACCCGGCACCGCCGACGATGGCCACCGGGGCGGCCGCGTCGGCCAGCAGCGCGCGCAGGGCTGTCAGTGCGTCGGGGCAGGCGGCTTGCGCCGGGCGATGGACGAACGGCCGCGGCAGCGCGTCGACGGCATCGGACAGCATGTCTTCCGGAAGGGCGAGCACGACCGGACCCGGCCGGCCGCTGATCGCCGTAGCCCAGGCGCGAGCGACGAATTCCGGGATGCGCGCCGCGTCGTCGATGCGCGCGGCCCACTTGGCGATGGGCCCGAAGAAGGCCGGAAAGTCGATCTCCTGGAAACCCTCGCGGCCGAGCATCGACCGCGCCACGTCGCCGACGAACAGGATCATCGGCTGCGAATCCTGGAAGGCGACATGCACGCCGATGCTGGCATTGGTGGCGCCAGGTCCGCGGGTCACGAAGGCCACGCCCGGCCGGCCGGTGATCGCCCCGTCGGCGCAGGCCATGAACGCGGCGCCGCCTTCCTGCCGGCAGGTGATCGTCTGGATCGTCGGGTGCCCATGGAGGGCGTCGAGCACCGGCAGGAAGCTTTCGCCCGGCACGGTGAAGACGCGGCTGCATTCCTGCTCGGCTAGGCAAGCGACGAGGAGCTCGGCGGCGCTGGCACTCATCGGCGCGAAGTAGGCTGCCGCCCGCCACGTGGCAATGGCTGTCCCTTCTGTGGACACCGCTGCATTGGCCGGGTGCCGAAAGGTTAGTTGCGCGTTAACACCCCGTGATGCGCCGCTATCTGGTCCTGACCGACGAACGCGCCCGGCACCCGTTCCTGGCAAGCCTGCCGCCGCATGTAAGGCTGGTCGATCCCGGGCCGGAGCGGAGATGGCGGCCGTTTCCGGTCACCGGCGAGGACGTGCGCCAGTTCCTCCTCGCCTATTTCGCCTGCCTGGTCGCCGCGGTCACTTACATCTGGTGAA
>DATJHD010000389.1:0-6719 GCA_035494275.1 Croceibacterium sp. | reverse complement strand
CCTCGCGGGGCGGTGATCGACTGGCCGAGGGCCGGGCCGGCCGGCACGGCGGCCAGCGGCGACAGCGCGCAGGCTGCGGTCAGCACAGTCTTGATAAGGCGACGATTCATTGTCTTGTCCCTCACTGGATCGCCGCTCCCTAGGCGGCTTGCGGGTATCGTCTCGAAGTTCGTCATTTGATCAGCCGGCGACCATGCCGGCGGCAGTGGCGCTGCCCATGGTGCGGCCTGCGCGGCTCGCCCCCTGGGCTTCGGCGCCGACCATTCCCTTGACGGCGCCACCCAGCGGCTGCGCGCTCATCGAATTCCCGCGGAACACCCGCACGACAGGACCGCTTGGGACCGAGCTGACCGCCGCGCCCGACACCTGGGCTGCATTCTGGTCGCCCTTCGGCGGCACGGTCCTGCGCTGGAAGCGGGAAATGTCCCCGCCGGTGACGAAATCGTCGCCTTTCTGCGGGATCGTCGAAACCTGGCGCAGCAGCTTGTTCTCGGCATCCTTCGACAGGTTGTCGGGGATGTTCACGTCGCTCGAGGCGAGCATCTTGTCGAGATCGGCCTGATCATCGGCCAGCGAGCGCAGCGCGAGGCTGAGCGTGCCGATCGTCTGGGCGACCTGGATTTCCTCGGCGACCTTCGGGGTCGCCTCCAGCGTGACCGTGCGGAATGCCTTGACGACGGTCTTGCCGCTGTCGTCAGTGGTCGTCTCGGTCTTCTGGTCGGTGGCGAGAACGCGCAGGTTCTTGAGGATCGTTTCAGTGGCCTTGAGGCTTTCTCCGCCGTTGCCGTCCACCGATTGTGTGAGCATCAGGTCGACGTGGTCGCCCGGGAAGATGAAGCCGCCGACGCCGGTCTTTTCGGAGACCGGGATGGTAACGGCCCGCATGCCCGGCCCGAGCGCCGCGGCGAGAAAGCCGCGATCGCCGGGGTACACCAGAGCGCCTTGTGTAACCGGCTCGCCGGCCGTGATCGGGTGGCGCACCACGGTGCCGAGCAGCTTGTTCATGTCGGCCTCGCCGTCGACGAAGTAGGCGTCCTGGACCATTTCCTTCGGCCACAGCTGATAGCCCACCGCATCGGCGGTGATGATCGTGCCGACCGGCAAGGCGCGTTTGGCGACGAGCACCTTGGGGCCTTGCGGCTGCGGGGCGGCCGCTGCCTGCGGCGCGGACGCGCCGGCGAACATGCTCCGGGCCGCCAGCGCGGTGCCGATCGCGACGATCAGCGCCCCCAGCAGCAGAAACAGCTTCTTCCTGTCCATGGTGCGTCAAGCCCCCACAATGAAAATGGCGTTATGATTTACGGCGCTTATGGCCGGATTGGTTAAAATCGGGTTCACCCCAGGGCTCCCGAGGTGGCCGCCATCGGCGGCCAGTAATGCGTCGAAAGGACCCACAATCCGGCCGTCGCGATCGCCAGGCCGTAAGGAATGGCGAGCCGGTCCTTGCGGCCATTGATCATGTGCACCGCGGCAAAGACGATAGTCAGCACGCCGCCGACGAGCGCCATGACGATGATGAGCTTCAGGAACCACGCGGGCTCGATCCACAGCGCCAGGGCGGTCAGCAGCTTGACGTCGCCGCCGCCCATGGCGCCGATCGCGAACAGGCCTGCGAGAATGGAGAATGCGCCGACAGCCACGCCGAGCTGGGCGGCGACTTCGGGCCACAACGACATTCCGCTGGCCCACCAGAACAAGGGGGCGCCAAGCGCGATGGATCCGTTCAGCCAGTTGCCGATCCGGCGCGAACGCAAATCGGTAAACCCGGCAACCAGCAGGGCGATTGCCAACGCGGCCAGCAGTCCATACTTGAACGGATCGTCCAACACCTAGTGTGCCCCCGGTAATCCCGAGGCTCAGTGCTAGCGATCAGGGCTTACTAAAAAGTAACCACGGGCGGGAGGTTGGAATTAGCCATCCAAATTCGCCGGACAAAACGGCTTTCGACCGCCGGGCAATTCCACCTGATGCTCGCGAGAGTCGCTGGCGCGCCCCGGACGGCCATGCGATCAGAAGGATCGACTGGCCACAACCCGCTTCGTCCCGACGGGGCAGCCTGCTGTTCCTGCCCGGACGGGGAGACGCTTACGAGAAATACCTCGAGACCCTTGAGCATTGGCGAAGGCAAGGTTGGCGAGTGACCGCGCTCGACTGGCGCGGCCAGGCGGGGTCCGGGCGCCTCGGCGCGGACGCGGTCACCGGGCATGTCGACGATTTCACTCGATGGACAGCCGATCTGACCGCGTTTTGGGAGGAGTGGTCGATCGCCGGCAACGGCCCGCTCGTGCTGGCTGGCCATTCGATGGGCGGGCACCTCGTCTTGCGCGCCGTCGCTGACAGGCAGGTACGACCGGCGGCGCTGGTTCTGTCGGCGCCCATGCTCGGTTTCCTGCCGGATTGGCTGCCGCTGTCCGTTCAACGGGCCTGGGCGGGCGCCATGTGCCGGGTTGGCGATCCGCGCCGAGCGGCCTGGAAATGGAGCGAAAAGCCCGGCGAAATTCCGCGCAACCGTATCGAGCTGTTGACCCACGACGCCGATCGCTATGCCGACGAGCTGTGGTGGCGCGAGGCGCGGCCGGGCCTCGCGATGGGCACCGGGAGCTGGGGCTGGGTGGCCGCGGCGCTGCGCTCGATGAACGTGCTCGGGAGGCCGGGGCAGCTCGAAGCGATCGACATGCCCGTGCTTCTCCTCGCCGCTGCGCACGATCGGCTGGTGAGCTTCCTCGCCATCCGTCGTGCTGCCGCTCGGCTACCGAAGAGCGAGTTGGTCGTGTTCGGGCCGGAGGCCCGGCACGAGCTCTTGCGGGAATGTGACGCGGTGCGCGACAAGGCGCTTGCAATGATCGACCGCTTCCTCGACCGGCTCGGGGTGTGACCATTCCGCTATTCGACTTCGCCGTGATCGGCGCGGGCATGGCCGGTGCCAGCATTGCCGCCGAATTGGCGCCCCACGCCAGCGTCCTCATCGCGGAGGCTGAGAACCGCCCTGGCTATCATGCCACCGGCCGCTCGGCGGCCTTTTGGGAGGAATGCTACGGCGGCCCCGACGTTGTTCCGCTGACGCTCGCCTCGGGTCCGTACTTGCGTGAGCATGGCATGCTGGCTCCGCGCGGCGCGCTCTACATCGGCCGCGCAGAGGACGAGCCGGAGATCGCCGCCTTCATGCAGCGTTTCGCGGACAGTGGCGTATCGATCGAGCGCCTCGGTCGCGCCGCGCTCGAAGCGCGTATTCCAGGGCTGCGTCCCGAATGGCAGCACGCGGTCCATGAACCGGCTTGTGCCGACATCGACGTTGCCGCCTTGCATCATCGCTATCTGGCTCGCGCGCGCGCAGCCGGTGCGGAGCTTCGCTGCCGCGCCCGGCTCGAAACGGCGGGCCGCGAGGCCGAACTTTGGCGCCTGTCATTGGGCGGCGCCGGCGAGGCGCATGCAAGGGTCGTGGTCAGCGCCGCCGGGGCGTGGGCGGATCAGGTGGCGAAGATTTGCGGTGCCCGCCCGCTGGGAATCCAGCCGCTGCGCCGCACTGTCGCCCAGTTGCGCACATCGCCGCTTCCGCCGGCCGACTTGCCCCTGGTCCTCGACATCTCGGGCGCGTTCTACTTCAAGCCGGAGCACGGCAAGTTGTGGCTCAGTCCGCACGACGAGACGCCGTCCGCGCCGTGCGATGCCGCGGCAGAAGAGCTCGACCTTGCTCGGGCCATCGACCGCTTCGAACGGGTGGTCGACTGGCGGATCGAAGCGGTCGAGCACAAGTGGGCGGGTCTGAGGAGCTTCGCGCCGGACCGGCTGCCGGTTTACGGATTCGACCCGGCGGTCCCCGCCTTCTTCTGGTTCGCGGGGCAGGGCGGCTTCGGCATTCAGACCGCGCCGGCCGCCGCCCGGCTCGGTGCCCAGCTCCTGCTTGGTTTGCCGCGTGACGAGATGACGAGGGCGCTGGATGCATCGCTTTACGATCCAGGCCGCTTCGCCGGGGTGGTGGAACCATAGCGGCCGGCTTCCGTACCTTGTGCCGGAGGCCACGGCATGCAGGTTCGGCAAATCCACGGCAGCGGCCGCCAGCGCACGTTCGCGGTGATCATGGAAACGAGCGACGAGGCGATGAGTCAAATCTGCCGTTTCGCGGAGCGCGAGGACATTACCGGCGCACTGATCACCGGCATCGGCGCGTTCGAGCGGGCCGTGCTGCGCTATTTCGATTGGGACGCCAAGCAGTATCGCGACATCCCGGTCGATGAACAGGCCGAGGTTGCATCGCTGATCGGGGACATCGGCGAAGATGAGCAGGGCCGTTCCGCGGTGCACATCCATCTGGTCGTCGGCAGGCGCGACGGCAGCGCGCTCGCCGGCCACCTCAAGACGGGGCACGTGCGGCCGACGCTGGAACTGATCGTCACCGAGACGCCGGCTCACTTGTGCCGTCGCAAGGATGCGACGACCGGGCTCAATCTGATCGACCTTCGCGGGACCGTCGAAACATGATTGGGTCCCGCGCGCCAACGATGATGGCGGGCGTTGCCCTGTTGGCGGCAGTCTCGCTCGCCGCGTGCGGCAAGTCCAGCCAGCCTTCCGCCGAGCCTACGGTGAGCCAGCGCGCGCCGGTTTCCGCCATGCAAATGACCAGCACCGCCTTCGGCGCCGGCAACACATTGCCCGAAGAATACACTTGCGACGGCGCCGGCCGGTCGCCCCCGCTCGCCTGGAGCGGCGCGCCGGCGAACGCGCGGAGCTTCGCGCTCATCGTCGAGGACCCGGACGCGCCCGACGGGACCTTCCGCCACTGGGGCGTCTACGACATCCCCGCCGGAACGCACGAGCTTGCCGAAGGCGCGTCGGGGAAAGACGGCCTGAAGCAGGTCAAGAACGATTTCGGCAAATCCGGCTACGGACCTCCGTGCCCGCCCAAGGGCGACCCGCCGCATCATTATCACTTCCGCCTGCTCGCGCTCGATGTCACGCAGCTTTCCGGCTCGCCCGGCAACGTGAAGGACCTCCTTGACGCGACCGACGGCCATGTCGTGGGCAACGGCGAGTTGATGGCGCTCTACGGCCGGCGCTGAGCCTCAGGCCGCGCGGGCCGCCTCGTTCGCCGCGTCGCTGGCGAGCTTGTCGACACGCTCGTTCTCGACGTGTCCGTCGTGGCCCTTGACCCATTGCCAGGTGATCCTGTGCCGCCCCGCGGCATCGATCAACTCGTGCCACAGGTCTTCGTTGCGGACGGGCTTCTTGCTGGCGTTGACCCAGCCCTTCTTCTGCCAGCCGTGGATCCACTTGGTCATGCCGTCGATGACGTAGCGGCTGTCGGAGTGGAGCAGGACTTCACACGGCTCGATCAACGCCTCGAGCGCGCGGATCACGGCGGTCATTTCCATCCGGTTGTTGGTCGTCGACGGGTCGCTGCCGCTGAGCTCCTTCTCGTGCTTGCCCATTCGCAGCAACGCACCCCAGCCACCGGGGCCGGGATTGCCCTTGCACGCGCCATCGGTAAAAATCTCCACTCTTTTCATGCGCGTGCCATGCCTCACCCGGCGGGAGGGCGGAAGACGGTTTTGCCGTGTTCCTCGTAGAAGGCCAGCCGGCGCGCGAACACCATCGGGTCCTTGCGCGTCACGAGCGCGTCGGCCGGGGTGTGCAGCCAGTCGTAAGCGCGGCTGGCGAGGAAGCGCATGGCCGCGCCGCGCGCGAGGATCGGCAGTGCCTGACACGCTTCGCTCGTCAACGGCCGGCGCTGGTGATAACCGGCGACCAGCGCCTCGCCGATCGCCGGACGGAAGCCGTCATCGCCAGTGAACGACCAGGCGGCATGAGTGACCGCCAGATCGTAGGCCATGATGTCGGTGCAGGCGAAATAGAAGTCGATCAGGCCGCTCACCCGATTGCCGAGCATCAGCACGTTGTCGGGAAACAGGTCCGCGTGGATCACAGAGCGCGGCAGGTCGCCCGGCCAACTCGCCTCGAGATAATCGAGCTCGCGGGCGACAAGATCCGACAGGCTCCCATCGATTTCGGATAGCCGGTCGCCGCAGTCGTCCAAGAGCTTTCGCCAGGCGGGAAGAGCCATCGTGTTCTCCCGCCGCCCGGGAAAGTCCGCCGCGGCAAGGTGAATGCCGGCCAGCGCCTCGCCCACCGCCCGCGCCTGGCCCGGGCGGGGCGTGTCGATCGATACGCCCGGAAGAAACTCGATCAGCGCGACGGCCTTGCCGTCGATCAAGCGGAACGGCGCGCCCGCGCGGTCGTGGATGGTCCTCGGCACCGGGCTGCCCTTCGCGGACAGGTGGTCCAACAGGCCGAGGAAGAACGGCAGGTCGGCAGCCTCGACGCGGTGTTCGTACATCGTCAGGATGAAGCGGCCGGTCGTCGTCTCGACCAGCCAGTTCGAATTCGAAACCCCTTCGGCGATGCCCTTGGCCGAGACGAGAACGCCGACATCGTACTCGCCGATCAGCATCTCGAGGTCGTCGGCAGAAAGGTGGGTGTAGACCGCCATCCGGCGCTTTCAGTCGACGAGCTGCCGGGGCAACTTGAAAATCATCTTTTCCTCGGCGGTGACGAGGGTGTCCTCGTCCACGGTGCGCCACGCCCCAAGGGCGTCGACCACTTCGCGCACCAGCGCCTCGGGCGCCGAAGCTCCCGCCGTGATGCCGACGCTGCCTATTCCCTCCAGCCAGCTCGGATCGATGTCGCTGCCGCGCTGGATCAGCCTCGCGTCGGTTCCGCAGCGC
>DATJHD010000388.1:0-8817 GCA_035494275.1 Croceibacterium sp. | reverse complement strand
AAAATCGAGCATGGTCTGTCGCGCCCGTCAGTCGTTCGCCGGCGTGCCGCCGGGCGGGATGATGTCGCCGATGGTGCTCTTGACGACCTTGATGCGGACGCCTTGCGCGACCTCGATATCGGCATAATTGTCGTCCACCCGGACGACCTTGCCGACGACGCCGCCGCCGGTCACGACCTGGTCGCCCTTCTTGACGCCGGCGATCTTGGTCCGGTGGTCCTTCTGCTGCCGCATCTGCGGGCGGATCAGCAGGAAATAGAAAATCGCGATCATGCCGATGATCGGCACGAATCCACCGATTCCTCCGAGGAAGCCCGCCGGCCCTGCGGCGGCACCGGTTCCGGCGGCTAGAAAATCAAGCATCGTGATGGTGGCCCATTGGCTAGGAGATTGTCTGTTTCCGTTGCGGCAAAAGAGCCCGCAATCGGGCCCCCGCGCCGGGTCGCGCCGCGACTAGCAGCAATGATTCCGGCTGGCAATTGCGACGCCCCGGCCGCCGCTTGCGTCGCCCCGATGCCGAGCCTATAGGCCCCGCTCCACTGGTAACGGGACGTAGCGCAGCCTGGTAGCGCATCACACTGGGGGTGTGGGGGTCGCTGGTTCGAATCCAGTCGTCCCGACCAGTGGTTTCCAAGCAAAACCAATAATTTAATCGGGCGGCGCGAGCCGCCCGTTTGGCTTTTCCAAGCCCGATTTTGCCGCTGGTGGTGCGCTGGTGGTGCAGATGCTGTGCGATAAAACGCAACGCGACTCTGCAAAATGCATCCGCACCAGACCCTGCCCAAGCCATTCTCAATTGAAGATTTGCGCCCGTTGCGCCTAGATCATGGGGCACATGCAAGAGCAGTCGCCTCTTCGCCCGGGGTTCGTCAGAATTCGGGATGGCTTCATCGCGTTTCTGAAGCAGCCGCCAGGAACGCCGCTTGAAACCATCATTCCCCAGAGCGCGATGGATGCGATGGCCACGGCGGCGAAGAACGGGAGCAAGCGCCGCCGCAGGCTCGAGGTAGCACGGATTGCGGCAGCGACCGCCGCAGTGGCCGGCACAATTGTGGCTGTCGCGTTCACCCCAAGGGTTATCGGAGTGGCCATCCGTTTCAGCCGCCTTGATGAAGCCGAGGAGGACGAGGACTCCTTCGACATGATGAAAAGGCGGTTGAGCGGCGGACGCTAACTCTTCGTCATCGACGACTGATTACCATGCTGGCATTTGCCGCAAGCGTCGCAGTGGGGATCTAGCGTCCCCTTCGGGCCGGGCTGTATCGCTGGCGCAACGGAACCCCCTTCGCGGTTTCCGCCCATGCGGGCGCGCCGTGGCCTACCTCCGCCAACTGGCGAACCCCGAGGAGGTGAAGGAGGCGGCATAGCGCCGCCTATGATCGAGGTCGCCCCGGACAGGGGCGGCCACTTCTTTGACCGCACCGCCCGCCCCGATATGCGGGCCGCTCGCTCGCGCTCGCGGCCCGTGATTTTTTCCGCCCTGGCCCCGAAACCCGCCCCACGGAGGCGATCTGTCCCATCACATCGTCTGATCGAGCGCCGCCATCGTTTCCGCCAGCACGAACCGCAGCGACGCGGGACGAGTAGCTCCCGGCCTTACCGTTATAATGTGTCTGTCCTAATTCTCGATATTCGTGAATTTGTGCGCAAAATGTATAGTACCATCTGGCTTGAGAGCATGCTACAATGGATTTGTAGAAGTTCACGATATTCGGGAATATAGGCACATGGGATATACAACGCCACATCTGCCCAAAGGACGGCAACGCCTGGCCAGGCTGGTCAGCGGCGCTGGCGATGTGATCGGCGTCGATGACGCGGTGCGCCTGTTGGACCTTGACCGCCCCGCCGCCGCCAAGTTGCTCGCGCGCTGGAGCGCGCAAGGATGGCTTCGCCGCGTCGGCCGCGGGGCCTATGTGCCCGTCACCCTCGACACGCTGGACAGCCCGCACGTGCTGGACGACCCTTGGGTTCTTGTCCCGAGCCTGTTCGCGCCCGGCTATGTCGGCGGGAGGACCGCCGCCGAATACTGGGACCTTACCGAGCAGATGTTCAACGACATCGTCGTTATCACCAGTCAGTCCGTGCGCCGGAAAAGCCACCGCCACCACGGCGCGGTCTTTACCGTCAAACACGTCGCACCGGAGAGGATATTCGGCACGAAAACCCTCTGGCGCGGACGGAGCAAGGTGCTCGTTTCCGATCTTGAACGCACGATCGTCGATCTGCTCGACGACCCGGCGCTCGGCGGCGGCATCCAGCATGTCGCCGATTGCCTCGCCGAATTTCTCAAGCGCAAGGACCGCAACGACGCCCGGCTGGTCGAATATGCCGACCGGCTCGGAAACGGCGCCGTGTTCAAGCGTCTGGGCTATCTTGTCGAAACGATTGAGGGCACAGCTCGGCTTGCCGACGAGTGCCGGGCGCGGCTAACCGCAGGCTACGCCAAGCTTGACCCCGCGCTCGATTGCCCGCGCTACGTGGCGCGCTGGCGTATCCGCATACCCGGCTATTGGGCGAACAGGGGCCACGCATGATCGACCGGCGCGAGTTACTGGAAACGGCGACGCGCATGTCGCTGCGGCCCCACGTCGTCGAAAAGGACTACGTGCTGGGCTGGATGCTCGCCGGTATCGGCGCCCATCCGGCGCTGTCCGACAACTGGCTGTTCTAGGGCGGAACCTGCCTGAAAAAGTGCTTCTTCGAGACCTATCGCTTCTCCGAGGATCTCGACTTCACCCTGACCGACGCCGCGCATCTCGACGAGGCGTTTCTGAAACAGACCTTCGCCGAAATCGGCGAGTGGATTTACGAGCGGACCGGCATCGAGATTCCCTCCAACCTCCAGACCTTCGACATCTACACCAACCCGCGCGGCACCGTCTCCTGCCAGGGCAAGGTCAGCTATCGCGGACCGGTCGCGACCCGCGACCTTCCGCGCATCAAGCTGGACCTCACCGCAGACGAGCGCATTGTCCTTGCCCCCGTGCGCGTTCCCGTCTTTCATCCCTATTCCGAAGCTCCCGCCGAAGGCATCAAGGTTCTCGCCTATGCCTATGAGGAGCTGTTCGGCGAGAAGACCCGCGCGGCGATATTCCGGCGGCTTCGATCAGGGATACCAAGCGCTTCAGCAGGATCCGATAGGCCTTTATCGTTTGAGGCTTGTCGTTTTCGGCGGTCAGCCGGTCCCTGAACGTACCGATATGTCGGTCGAACAGGGATTGCGGGTCGTTCGGCATTTTTCGTGCTCCTTGCTATGGAAGCACGATCCGACCCTTGCGACCGCCCCGACCGCAATACTATCGTCAGCTCGTCATTGCCGATTACGGCATGACGATCATGATCTTTGTTGCGGGCGGGACGATATGAAGAAGGCGACCAAGGGGTCGAGCATTAAGACTGCTCAGGCATTGTTGGCCAAGCATGAGTGCCCTGTGCCGTTCCATGAGGTACGCACCCGCTTCCTGGGCAATATCGCAACGCCCGCGATTTCGGCTTCGCCGCTTCAGATCATCAAGGACCTTTGGGGTGGCGAACTGCCGCCCTTTGACAGCATCGAGGCGGTCAACGAACTGCTCGATGCTCTGGTTCAAGGGATCTGGAACGACCTGACCCGACATCAGAAGCGCAGTCAGCCGTTCCGGCTGACCCGCCTGTCCACCGAGCCGACCGGCGTGGATCTGGGCCGGTATGGTCTCGTTCGTCTCCAGGAACTGGATGGGTTCATCGAAGGCCTGTTCAATGGCGAGGACGTCATCGATCTGCCTGAACGGGCGCACGAGGCCGTCGACCGTCTTGTGGAGATGCGCGCTATGATGGCGGGTATTTGTGAGCTGGTTTCGCGCGCCCCTGATGCCGATGACGCCGCCAAGCTCGACACGACGTTCAGGCATTTGCGCGAACTGACGCGGATCATGGAGACGGAGATACACGAGGCCGTATTGTCCTGCGCTCGCGCTCGCCGCCAGATGATCGAGGGCATCCTCACCGAGAAGCCGACGGTGCATTGACGGCCATGATGTCCGAAGATCAACTCCGCGAGAAGCTGCGCAAGATCGAGGCGCTCTATGCTGGCGCCATGACCGATGGTGAGAAGTCCGCTGCCGGCGCTGCGGCGGAGCGCATCAGGGTCAAATTCGAGAACGCCAGCAGGCAGGAACGTGCCGAAGAGTTCAAATTCTCAATATCTGATCCCTGGTCTCGTCAGCTTTTTATCGCCTTATGCCGTCGATACGGCATCAAGCCCTTCCGCTACACGCGGATGCACCGTCAGACGGTCATTGTCCGTGCCCCGGCCAGCTTCGTTCAGATGACCCTTTGGCCGGAGTTCGAGGAACTGAGCAGCGCCCTCACGGCCCATCTCGACGAGATCACCACGAAGATCATCCGCGAGGAGGTTCACGAAGCCACCCAGGACGCCGACGAGGTACGCGAACCGCGCCAGCTACGGTGGGCAACAACCGGTTCGCAGCAACATCGACAGGAGACGCCGCCGTAGAACAATCCACCAGAATCAGTCACGACAGCCTCTGAAGCGTCCCGGGTTTTCCGGAGGCGGTTTCAATTGAGTCATGCGACCATATCGAGGGTTTCGTTGTCTGCAAAGTAGTTGGCCTCGGCCTCGGCGGGCGGGATGTGCCCGATGGGACCGAACAGGCGGTGGTTGTTGAACCAGTCGACCCGACCAGTGACATGTGGCCCGGAAGTGTCCGGGGGACACTTCCGGCCTGCTCACTCCCGAGCGCAGGCGAAGGTGTGGCCCGGCAGGGCCGGCGCAGTTACGCGACCCTGTTCTCGATCGCCCCGATCCCCTCGATCTCACAGCGCACCACGTCGCCCGCCTTGAGGAAGGCCGGCGGGTCCATCGCCGCGCCGACGCCCTCCGGCGTGCCGGTGGCGAGGAGATCGCCGGGCTCGAGCGTGAAGGCGGTCGAAAGGTACTTGACCTGCTCGGCGACGGTGAAGCTCATGCCGGCCGTATTGCTTTGCTGGCGCACCTCGCCGTTTACCAGGCAGCGCAAGTCGAGCTTCTGCGGATCCGGGATTTCGTCGGCGGTGACGATCCAGGGGCCGATCGGCCCATGGCTGTCGAAGCTCTTGCCCATGGTGAAGGTCGGCGAGTGGCGCTGCCAGTCGCGCGCAGACACGTCGTTGGCGACGAGATAGCCAAACACGTGGTCGAGCGCTTCGGCCGCCCTCACGCCTTTGGCCGCGCGCCCGATTACCACGCCGAGTTCGACCTCGTAATCGAGCATTTCGGTAACGCCAGGGTCGATCGGAGCGAAGGGCCCGTTGATGCAGGTGGTCTGCTTGTTGAACCAGTACTGGAACTTTGGCCGCTCGGCGTGGCCCATCTCGGCGACGTGCTTTGCATAGTTCATGCCGATGGCGAGATACTTTCGCGGATGCAGCGGAGCGAGCAGGCGCACGTCGTCGAGAGCGTGATGCGCCGGCTCGCCGGCAGCCCGTTCGCGGATGCTGTCGAGCACCTCGTCGCCGGCCTCGATGAGCGCGATCATGTCCGGATAGCCGAAGCCGATTTCGCGGAGGCCGATGACACCGCCGTCGTGGACGACACCGATGTCCGCCCGGCCATGATATTCGAAACGCGCGAGTTTCATGCCGCATCCTTTCGCAGACTCGGTGCAACCGCCCTACTCTCTCGGGCGCCATTGCCAAAGTCCTACAAGATGACACCGGCCGGAGCACATCGTTCCTCCCTGAAAACCTATCTGGCTTCATTCATTCGACGATAAAAACCTTTTCGGCTCTTTGGAGAATGATCTGTCGACCCAGCCATGGGCGATCACCGCCCGGTCCCAGTGCAGGAACCGCTCAACCCGCCGCGCGCGGCCTCGCTTGCAGCGGAAGGCAAACCGTCCGGCAGCTGAGCTTCCGCTTTTCCATTGCGAGCCTTCCCGCTAAGCGCTCGCGCGTATGCCCAACACGATCTACGTCCTCAACGGTCCGAACCTGAACCTTCTCGGTATGCGCGAACCGGAGATTTACGGGTCGGACACGCTCGACGACATCGCCGGCATGCTCGAGGACCGGGCGCGCGAGCTCGGCCTCGAAATCGATATGCGCCAGTCCAACCACGAGGGGCATCTGATCGACTGGTTGCACGAGGCGCAGGCGGAAGGGGCGAAGGCGGTGCTGCTCAACGCCGGCGCCTACACCCACACCTCGATCGCGCTGTTCGATGCGATCAAGGCCATCAGGACGCCGGTAATCGAGGTGCATCTGTCCGATCCGACCAAGCGCGAGGCGTTCCGGCATCACTCGTATATCGGCATGGCAGCGGCTGACACGGTCCAAGGGCTCGGCGCTCGCTCGTACCTCGTGGCGCTCGAAAGGGCCGCGTCGCTTTAGGCGCGCCACCCTTGCCAACCCGCTCCGCCCGACGCATAGGCGAGCCCCTGTCGACCCATGCGAGGACGCGAATGGCCGAAAAGAAGGCACCTGTCGGGCGTGGTCCGGCGATGACAATCGACGAAAAGCTGGTGCGCCAGCTTGCCGATATCCTGGCCGACACCGGGCTCACAGAGATCGAAGTCGAAGAATCCGGCCGGCGTGTGCGCGTCTCGCGCGCGGCCCCGATCGCCGCATCACCGGCGCAGGTCGTCGCCGCCCCGGCGGCCGCTCCTGCCCCCGCGGCAAACCCGGCCGCTGCTCCTGCTTCGGCCCCCGAAAAGTCGGCCACGGACCACGCCAACGCGATCAAGTCGCCGATGGTCGGCACGGTCTATCTCGCGCCCGAACCGGGCGCGGACGACTTCGTCAAGGTCGGCGATGCGGTGAAAGCCGGGGACACCGTACTCATTATCGAGGCGATGAAGGTGATGAACCCGATCACCGCGACGACCGGTGGCACGGTCAAGCAGATCCTGGTCGAGAATGCCCAGCCGGTCGAATTCGACCAGCCGCTGATCGTCGTCGGCTGAGGCCCGGCCCGTGGCGATTTCGCGAATCCTCATTGCCAATCGCGGCGAGATTGCGCTGCGGATCCACCGTGCGGCGCACGAAATGGGCATCGAGACGGTCGCCGTACACTCGACCGCCGACGCCGACGCGATGCACGTGCGGCTGGCCGACCACGCGATCTGCATCGGCCCGCCGCCGGCCAAGGACAGCTACCTCAACGTCGCCGCGATCATCTCGGCGGCGGAGATCAGCCACGCCGACGCGATCCACCCGGGCTATGGCTTTCTCTCCGAGAACGCCCAGTTCGCCGAGATCGTCGAGGCGCACGACATCATCTGGATTGGTCCGAAGCCCGAGCACATCCGCACGATGGGCGACAAGGTCGAGGCAAAGCGAACGGCCGGCGCACTCGGACTGCCGCTGGTGCCGGGATCGGACGGTGCGATTTCGGACGCAAAGGAAGCTGCCAAGATCGCGGACAGGGTCGGCTATCCGGTGATCATCAAGGCCGCCGCGGGCGGGGGCGGGCGCGGCATGAAGGTGTGCAACTCGTCCGGCGAGCTCGACAGCCTGATGAAGCAGGCGGGGAACGAAGCCAAGGCGGCGTTCGGCGACGACACGGTCTATATCGAGAAATACCTCGGCAACCCTCGCCACATCGAGTTCCAGGTGTTCGGCGACGGCAACGGGAATGCCATCCACCTCGGCGAGCGCGACTGCTCGCTGCAGCGCCGCCACCAGAAGGTGCTCGAGGAAGCGACCTCCCCGGTCATCACGCCCGAGGAGCGCCAGAGGATGGGCGGGATCGTGGCGCACGCGATGGCCGAGATGGGCTACCGCGGCGCGGGAACGATCGAGTTCCTGTGGGAAAACGGCGAGTTCTACTTCATCGAGATGAACACCCGCCTGCAGGTCGAGCATCCGGTGACCGAGATGATCACCGGCGTCGACCTCGTGCGCGAGCAGATCCGTGTCGCCGACGGCCGTCCGCTGTCGGTCACGCAGGATGACATCGAGTTCAAGGGCCACGCGATCGAGTGCCGCATCAACGCCGAGGATCCGTGGACTTTTGCCCCCTCGCCCGGCCTCGTCACCGCCTACCACGCGCCCGGCGGCATGCACGTGCGGGTCGATAGCGGGCTCTACGCCGGCTACCGCATCCCGCCATACTACGATTCGATGATCGCCAAGCTCATCGTGTACGGCCGCACGCGCGAAGGGTGCATCATGCGCCTCAAGCGCGCGCTGGAAGAAATGGTCGTCGAGGGGGTGAAGACCTCGATCCCGCTCCACTGCGCATTGCTGGAAGAGCCGGACATCCTCAACGGCGATTACTCGATCAAGTGGCTCGAGGACTGGATGGCCAAGCGGGCCTAGGCCATGCCCGGCTTGGGAAAGAACAGCTCGTTGCCGTCCGGATCGCGGACGATCATCGTCTCGTAGCCCCACCAGCCGTCCTCGACGGGTGCCCCGCGGCTTGCGAATTCTGCGCGCAAGCCGTCGAAGGTGTCGTGATCGAGCGAGACGAACATCCTCGCCTGGCCGACCTTTTCGGGCTGCTGGCAATTCAGCAGCAGGACGCAGTCCTCACGGGTGACCTCGCCGACCAGCACAGTTCCGTCTTCGACGTAGCGATTGGTCTCGGCAAAGCCGAGCTTGTCTCGGTAGAATTCGATTGCCGCTCCGACGTTCGATACGAACAGGACCGGCCGCGAAAACCAGCCGCTCACTCCAGCGGCACGCCCGGATCGCTCTTGGCGGTGCGGATCGTCAGCGAGGTCTTGACGCTGGCGACGTTGGGCGCCGGGGTCAGCTCGCTGGTGAGCAGTTCCTGGAAGCTCTGCAGGTCCTTGCTGACGATCTTCAGGATGAAGTCGATCTCGCCGTTGAGCA
>DATJHD010000387.1:0-7931 GCA_035494275.1 Croceibacterium sp. | reverse complement strand
GTGTCGTTGGCGTCGAAGCTGTAGCTCTTGGTCGTGTTCTTGCGCTCGACCCAGCCGACCAGCGAGGTGTTCGACATGTTCGAGTAGACGATGCCGCTGTTCGGATTGACCGCCATGCCGCCCCAGTTGACGCCGCCGGTGCCGCCGGGCAGCTGGATCGTCGAGCGCGGCGGGGTGCCTTCGCGGTGGAAGAAGAACGGCGTGAACGCGCCGAAGTTCAGGTAGCCGCCGGCCTTGTCCCACATCGCCCGGCAGGCCGCGGCGTGCTCGGGCGTCGTGTCTTCGGCCGTGACCATGTCGTCGAGCGTGAACGAATTGCGCGCGAGCGGCGGGGTGATGCGCGGGAACGGCTGGGTCGGGCTGTACCATTCGCCCGGCACGTCGCCCTTGGGCACGGCGCGTTCATCGATCGGCAGCGCGGGCTTGCCGGTCACCCGGTCGAGTTCGTAGAACAGGCCCGACTTCGGCACTTGCGCGATGACCGGCTCGAGCTTGCCGTTGCGCCTTGCGTTGAACAGCAGCCCGCCGTTCGGCATGTCGGTGTCCCACAAGTCGTGATGGACCGTCTGGAAGTGCCACAAGTACTTGCCGGTCAGCGCATCGACCGCGACGATCGAGTTGCCGAACAGGTTGTCGCCCGGCCGGTCGCCGCCATAGTAGTTGGCCGCCGGGTTGCCGATCGGCAGGTAGGCGATGCCGCGCTGGGCGTCGACCGGCACAGAGGGGGCCCACAGGTTGGTGCCCGAACGGCCCTTCCAGCCTTCGTTGCCCCAGGTGTCGCCGCCGAGCTCGCCCGGGTGCGGCACGGTCTGGAACTTCCACAGCATCTTGCCGGTGCGCACGTCGTAGGCGCGCGGGTCGCCCGACACGCCGATCGGGTTCTCCAGCGTCGCCGCGCCGATGATCGCGACATTCTTGTAGATCGTCGGCGCGCCGCCGTAGGAAGGATTGATCGCCACCGAGCCGTCGTCACCGAAGCCCGCCGCGGGCTTTCCGGTCCTCGCCTCGAGCGCGACCAGCTTGTCGCCGGCAATCACCAGCAGCCGCGGGCCGAGCTTGCCGTCGCCCGGCCAGTAGCCGAGGCCGCGCGCCGAGAACCCGCTGCCGCGCCCGCTGGTGCCGGGCGCCGGGCCGACGGGCGCGGCGGGCTGGTACGACCACACTTCCTGGCCGCTGTCCGCGTCCAGCGCGACGATGCGGTTGCCGGCAGGGAAGTACATGATGCCATCGATCACCACGGGCGACGCGGTGTTCGAGGCCTTCATCGCGTAAGTCCATTTGGGCGCCAGCTGGGTGACGTTGGACTTGTTGATCTGGTCCAGCGGAGAAAAGCGAGTCGCCGCAAGATCGCCGTTGATGGTGCGCCAGTCACCGGATGTCGCCGCGCCCTGTGCGAGGGTTGCCCCGGGGGCCGCAAACGCCAAGATGGCCGCCATTCCGAGGCATTTAGCGCCGCGCATCCCGATCCCCTCTGTTCGCTCCAAGACAGGCTGCGGCGTGCTGCCGCTGCCGATTGACTTTGTCCCGTTTACGCAGGATCGTCGGCTTTGACAACGGTTTGTCGCCTGCAAAAAATGTCTCGTCGCGATAACGGGCTCCGGCGCGCAAACCCGTGCGTTGGGCGCCGGCCATTTTCATTTCGATGACGTTACCCGGGTGCCGGGGGAGGGGAAAAGCCGGCACAAATCACGAATCGCCCGGCCGCCGGCGTGACGCGGCCGTCACCTCGCAAGAGAGCGCTTGCCCGCCGGCCCGGCGGGCGCGAGGCGACTTTTCGCCGTCTCGCGCGTTGCACGGTGAGCGCAACCGGGCTTGCTATCCGGACTTTGTCAATTAAAGGGCTTGGCGAACGTCGTTTCGCGCGCTAGCGGGCCGGGCAAAGACAAGCTTGTTACCGGTGTAACGGCCAAGGTTACGGTAATTAACTCGGCAAGACGGCCGGATTTGGACAGGTCCTTGCTGACCGGCCGGCGCCGGAAGGGACATTGGGGAAGAGGTTGCTGATGCAAGACATGCTGTACCACTTTTCGCAGTGGCTGAGCTCCACGTGGATCTCGCCATTTGCGCTGAACCTCAACGACACCGCTGTCAGCCAGTGGCTGGACACCCACTTCTGGGCGATCCCGATCATGCAGGTGATCCATATCCTCGCGCTCGGCACCGGGTTCGGGGCGGTCCTGATGATCGACCTCAGGGTTTTCAACCTCGCCGGGACGGACCGCACTTTCGCCGAGACGGAGCGTCGTTACGTCCGCTGGATCTGGTGGTCGCTGCTGGTGCTGCTCATCACCGGCGTCGGCATGACGGTCGCCGAGCCGCCGCGCGAGCTCATCAACCCGATCTTCTGGATCAAGATTCCGACGGTGATCTTCGCCGTGCTCGTCAGCCTGTGGTTCCACAACCGCGTGATGCGCCAGCTGGCTGCGGGCGGAACAGCCGGGCCGGGGATCAAGCTGGGCGCCGTGTTCGTCGTCCTGCTGTGGATTTTCATCATGTTCTGCGGTCGCTGGATCGCATACGCGCCGACGTAGGGGGACGCATTCAAATGAATCCTGCATCAACCAGCATTTGGGATAAAATCGAGGGCTCGAGCCTCGGCACCACCATCGCCGAATCGACCTGGATGTTTCCGACGCTCGAATCGATTCACGTCATCGCCCTGGTGACCGTGCTCGGGACGGTGTTCATCGTCGACCTGCGCATGCTCGGCTGGACGTCGAACAAGTTCGCGCTCACCAAGGTCGCCAAGGACACCCTCCCGTGGACCTGGGGCGCGTTCGTCCTCGCGGCGATCACCGGCAGCCTGCTGTGGGTGAGCAAGGCGCACGATTACATGAACAACCCGTGGTTCATCAGGAAGATGGTGGCGATGGCCCTTGCGGGGCTCAACATGATGTACTTCCACTTCATCACCTGGCGCACGGTCGAGCACTGGGACAAGGACGCGACGATGCCGGCGGCGGTGAAAGTCGCCGCGGCGCTGTCGATCGTCTTCTGGCTGTGCGTCACGTTCTTCGGGCGCGCGATCGGCTTCACGCTGGGCGTGTTCGGCAGCTGAACCGCTCGGTACCGGTCAGGCAAAGGCCGCCCCTCAGGGGCGGCCTTTTCGTTTGCCGGGCGGCGATGCGCCGGAATTCAAGCTGAGACGCTACCGGCGAGCAAGCCGAGGATGATCCGTCCCGGCCGAAAGGCGGCAACACCAGTCAGGCCGATCCGTCATCTGCCAGGCAGCGCGAAGACGTAGACCGAGGAACTGCTGACGCTCGGCAGCTGCGTTTCGGGAATCACGTCGGGAATGCCGAGCGACAGGGGATTGCCGACGCCGGTGACCATCGCGATGTATTGCTTGCCGTCGACCGAGTAGGTGATCGCCGAAGCGTTCGGCACGCCGGTCACGCCCGTGCGCCACAGCTCCTTGCCGGTCTTCTGGTCGTAGGCGACGAACTGGCGGTCCATCCAGCCGGTGAACAGCAGCCCCCCGGCGGTCGTCAGGATGCCCATGTCGGGCGTCTGGCGCGTGCGCACTTCCCACAGCTTCTTGCCGCTCTGGAAATCGATCGCCTGCAGCACGCCATAATTGCCGTCGCCGTTGGGCGGCGGTGCGTAGACCGCGTTCACCCCGGTGGAGAGGAAGCCCGCGCCCTTGGCCGGCGTCAGGTCGGTGCACACGTCGCGCGCGTTGACGAAGAACGTGCGCGTCTCGGGGTTCCACGAGGTCGGGATCCAGTTGCGCCCGCCGCCGCCATGGGGGCACATGAACACCGGGCCCTTGTCGCGGCCGGGGATCTTCTCGGGCTTCACGTGCTTGTCGCCGGTCACCGGATCGATGCGGTCGATGTAGTCCTGCAAGCCCATGTCGTAGGTCTTGAGGTACTTGCCGGTCTTCGCGTCGAGCGCGTCGAACAGGCCGCTCTTGCCGCCGGTGATCACCACGCGGGTGGGTTTGCCGGCGACGTCGAGCGTGCCGATCACCCGGTCGAACACCCAGTCGAGGTCGTACTGGTCGTTCCTGTTGTGCTGGTAGTACCACACGAGCCTGCCGGTGCGCGGCTCGAAGGCGAGCGTGCTCTCGGTGAACAGCGCGTCGTTGTTCATGCCTGGCTTGAGGTCGCGCAGCGGGCCCGTATCGTAGGTATTGCCGACTCCCCACAGCGCGAGGTGGTTGACCGGGTCGTACGCGCCCGAGGTCCACACCGAGCCGCCCTTGCGCTGGTCGCCCGGCTCACCGTTCCAGGTATCGCCGCCAAGCTTGCCGGGCTTGGCGACGGTGTCGAACTCCCACAGCTTCCTGCCGGTCTCGGCGTCGACCGCGACGATAAGCCCGCCGCCGGGCGTGTTGTTGGCGAAGCCCTGCATGATCACCCCGTCCGCGGCGAGCGGGCCGCCGGGGATGCGCATGCCGGGCCGGTCGGTCAGGGCAACATCCCACACGGGCTTGCCCGTCCGGGCGTCGAGCGCGACCATGTGGTTGTCGGACGTCGCGGTGTAGAGCTTGTCGCCATAGAGCGCGATCGTCTTGCGCGAATTGAGCCCGACGCCCGGCGGAAGCTGGCGCTGGTAGCGCCACAGCTGTCGCCCGCTGGCGGCGTCGAACGCGAACACGTTGTCGCCGTAGCCGAATACGTAGAGCACCCCGTCGCGCACCAGCGGCTCGTTCATGTCGACGCCCGCCGGCAGGGCCTGGGCCCAGGCGATGGTCAGCCGGCCGACGTTGCCGATGTTGATCTGCTTGAGCGGCGAGTAGCCGAGGCCGAGATGGCTGCGCCGCCAGGCCGGCCAGTCTTCGGGCGCGGGATTGTCGAGCTCGGCTTCGCTGACCGGCTTGAAGCTGGCGAACCGGTCGGGAATCTTCGGGCCGGGCGGCAGCGGATAGACGCGGGTCGAGAGACCGCCGACGCCGGGCTCGTCCTGCGCGCGCCGTTGCGCGGCGGACGCGGACTGCGTGGCGCCCCCCGCCTCGGCCGAAACCGGCTCCGCGATGCCGTTTTTCGCGAGGATCGTCTGCGTGACCGCCGCGTATTCCTGCGGCGCCAGGCTGCCGCCGGCGCCGGGGGGCATCGAGGTGCGGATATATTCGGCGAGAGCCTGGGCCTTGCCGTCCCACTTCTGCCTGAACGCCGCGTCGTTCAGCGCCGGGGCAAGCTGTCCCTCGAGGTTCGCCCCGTGGCACATCGCGCAATGCTGCGCGTAAACGGCGGCTCCTGGCGCGGCGCCGCCCGATCCCTGGGCCAGCGCGGCGGCGCCGATGCCGGCGAGACCGGCAACAGAAAGGAGGAGCGGCCAGCGCCGCCCCTTGTTCGACAGCGCCATACTTTGCCTCCCCTCCTGTCCCTGTCAGCTCACTTGACCGGCTTGATCCCGAGCGGCTGCGCCACGTCGCGGTTGAATAGCGCTTCGTAGAGCTCGTGCTGCGCCGGCGTCATCGTATCGCCCGGATGCGAGTTCACGTCGAGCAGGAACGCCTGGTTTTCCTTCAGCTGCGTCACTTGCGGCCACTGCGGCAGGCCGGGGCCGTTGGGGTTCCCGGTCTTGGCGAAATTGGTCCAGTAGCTCGACATCTGGTCGGCGAGCTTGATGTCGTCCTCGCTCTTGCTGGCGACTTCGGGCGAGCTCGGATCCGGCACCTCGCGCGGCTTGTCGAGGTTGTTGAACACATAGGCGAGCTCCGACGCGTGCGTCGGGCCGCCGCTCGGCTTGCCCGGCGCGGCCGGCGGATTGTGCACGAACTGGTAGAGGTAGGCCGCCTTGCCGAGCTTCGCCTGCTCGTGGGCGTAGTGGCTCATGAACCAGGCGATGCCGTCGGTGAACGGCCGGGTCGAGAACGCCACCGCCTCCGCGTCGGTCGCGGCGGGGTAGGCGGCGATTCCCTGTGCGGCGAGGTCCTTCCAGCGCTGCGCCGCGCCCGCCTTCCAGCCCTCCGCCGTCACCGCCGGACCGCGGCCGAACGAGAAGCTCGCGCCCTCGCCGCCGTTGGAGCCGAGCAGCACGGCGACCTTGTTCTGTCTGCCTTGCGCGAAGGTGATCGACTGGTCCTCCGGCACGATCCATCCGTCGACGATGATCCCCTGCGCGCGGCCGAGCTTGGCCGCGACCTGGTCCGCCGGGAGCGCCCGCAGGTCGGCGAGGCTCTTGAGGCCTGCCTTCGCCATCGCCTCGGCGGTGCGCTTCTCGGCCTCTTCGCGGGTGACCATCTTGGTCGCGGTCAGGCCGGCCCAGGCGCCGCTTTCGCTGATCGCCTTCTGGAATAGTCCCCTGGCGACCGGCGAGCCGACCAGCGCGGCGGAAATGCACGCGCCGGCCGACTGGCCGAAGATCGTCACGTTGTTGGGATCGCCGCCGAAGGCAGCGATGTTCGCCTTGACCCACTTCAGCGCGGCGATCGAGTCCGACAGCGCCTGGTTGCCCGAGGCGTGATGCGGCGACTTCGCGTCGAGCTCGGGCGAGGACAGGAAGCCGAACGGCCCGACACGGTAGTTCAGCGAGACGACGATCACGCCCTTCTGGGCGAGATGGCTGCCGTTGGCGAACGGCATCGAGCCGCCGCCCTCGGCATAGGCGCCGCCGTAGAACCACACCATCACCGGCAGCCTGGCGCTCGCGCTCTTGGCCGGGGTCCACACGTTGAGGTTGAGGCAGTCCTCGCTCATCTTCGGCGAGTCCGGCATGTCGACCGCCTGGTTCATGCCGATCGGGCGGCTCTTGCCGGACGGCTGGATGCAGGTGTCGCCCCATTTGCTGGCGTCGCGCACGCCCTGCCAGGGCTTGGGCGGCTGCGCCGGCTCGAACCGAAGCGGACCGACCGGCGCTGCGGCAAAGGGGATGCCCTTGAACACCATGACCCCCGGCGCTTCAGCGGCGGTGCCCTGGACCGGCCCCTGCTGCGTCCTCACCGGCCCGCTCAGGCCGCCGCCTGCGGCCACGGCCGGAGTGACGCCGAGGGCGAGGGCGCCGGCGGCAAGGACCAGCGCCGTTGAAGCGGTTGCGATCGCCCTGAGGCTACGACCCCCCGCCACGGTTATTCCTCGCCCACCCGGTTGGGGTCACCGATCTCGCTCGTTGTCAGCCCACGCTGGGTGCGCGAGGAGTTGATGTAGTTGCGCACCTGCACGTCACCTTCGAAGCAGGCGTACTCGTAGAACGCGTACTTTTCGTTGCGGAACCACGGCTCACGCACGGTGAACGGAGCGGTGAACACCTTGGGGTCTGAGTAGGTCATTTCGTAGACGATGGCATTGGGTCCGACCATCGTGATCCGCTCGATGACCTTGGCCTCGGGGCTCGTCGGAATGGTGTTGTTCGGCGGCACGCCGATCGTCGCCATGTTGAGCGGCGATGGGCCGCGGGCAATGTTGTCGCCGGTCACGCTGTCGCCGGTCTTGATGTTGGTCGTCTCGATCACCAGCGTGTTGTCGCCGTCCCAGTAGCCGAGCGACTGGCCGAACCAGGTGCGCACGTTGGCCGGCCAGCGGGTCTTCAGCAGCTGCGCGAACGCGGCCTTGTTCGGCGCCACCGGGATGACCCGCGAATCGTGGATCATCTCGAGGTCGATGACGACGTAACCCGGGCTCTGCTTGACGCGGATTCCGTTGTTGTAGCGGAACGGCAGCATCGAGGCCGGGAAGCCGCGGGTCACGCAGCGGTCCCAGGTGTCGAAATCGCTCACCCAATCATAGGGCTGGCCGTTGACCCAGCTCGAACGGCCGTTCTTGTACAGCGCCTGCGCCCACGGGGTCATGGCCGGCAGTTTGCCGTCGGCCGGATCGACGAGCAGCGACGTCTGGCTGCCCGCGGCGTCGGATTCGACCCAGTGGCCCATGCCGATCTTGCCCTGCTTGGCTTCCTCCTCGTAGCGCTCCAGCGAGCCCTGGCGCTGCTTCTCGCGCGCGTTGAGCTCGCTCTGGTTGAGGTAGAAGCGGTTGCCGTATTGCGGG
>DATJHD010000386.1:0-7062 GCA_035494275.1 Croceibacterium sp. | reverse complement strand
GAAGTCGGTGCCGAAGATGATGCTCGTCGCCCCGCCGAGGAGCGGTGGCGCGGTATCGGTGCGCAGCTTCATCCCGCACCGCGCCCATGCCTCGATCGGCGTCCTCGGCGCCGTCAGCGTGGCGACGGCGTGCCTCGTCCCCGGTTCGCCGGCGGCCGAAGTGGCGCAAATACCCGAGGGCCGTCGCAAGACGTTGTCAGTCGAGCACCCGAGCGGCGAGATGAGCTGCGTGCTCGAAGTCGACGAGAGGGGCGAGGTGGTCAGCTCCGCGCTGCTGCGGACCGCCCGCAAACTGATGGATGGAATTGTCTTCGCATGAGTGCCGACACGGTTGAGCGCATCGTCTCCTGGAACCGGAATCCCTCGAAGCCGACTTTCGCGCCGCCCCCCGGCGCGGTGGACGCGCATTGCCACGTGTTCGGGCCCGAGGCGCAGTTCCCGTTCAGCTCAAGGGCCAAGTACCTGCCCGCCGACGCGACGCCGGAGATGCTGTTCGCGCTGCGTGACCATCTCGGATTTGAAAGGAACGTCATCGTCCAGGCGAGCTGCCACGGCAGCGACAACCGCGCGACGCTGAACGCCATCGCGAGGTCCAACGGCAGGGCCCGCGGCGTCGCGGTGGTCGACCCGGCGATCTCGGACGAGGAACTCCACGCGCTGCACGCAGGCGGCATGCGCGGCGTGCGCTTCAACTTTCTCAAGCGGCTGGTCGACAACGCGCCGAAGGACAAGTTCCTCGAAGTCGCGCGGCGACTGCCGCAAGGCTGGCACGTGGTGATCTATTTCGAGGCCGATATCCTCGAGGGCCTGCGCGGATTCATCGACGCGATCCCGGTGCCGGTCGTGGTCGATCACATGGGCCGGCCAGACGTGACCCAGGGCCCTGACGGCCCCGACTTGCGCGCCTTCCGCCGCCTGCTCGAGAGCCGGCCGGACATCAACTTCAAGCCGACCTGCCCCGACCGGCTCGATCCCTCCGGCGACCCGTGGGACAAGTTCGCCGAGGCGGTTCGCCCGCTGGTCGAGGACTATCCCGATCGCTGCATCTGGGGCACCGACTGGCCGCACCCGAACCAGCAGAAGGTCCTGCCCGACGACGGCCACATCGTCGACATGATCCCGCGCATCGCGCCGACGGCCGAGCTGCAGCACAAGCTCCTCGTGGCCAATCCGGAGCGCTTGTACTGGGCGCACTGAATCCGCTCGACCGGCCCGTCTGGACCAGCCTGACGGGCGCCCACGCGCACCTCGCGCTCGGCGAGGGCCACGCGCGCCGCTACCGGCCGGACGTCAATCGCTTCATCGCCGGTCCCGATGAGAAACGCGAGACGCTGGCGGCGATGGCCGCGCTGATCGAGCCCGGCGACGAGGTGCTCGTCGTCCAGGCGGAGCCGATCCCCGACTTGCCCGGTGTGACGCGCGCGCTCAGCCGCGTGGCCGTGCAGATGGTGCACGACGGCCCGCCGCCGCAAGGCGACGATCGCGCCATCGTCCCGCTCGGCGAAGCCGACGCGCTCGAAATGCTCGCTCTGGCGACGCTGACCAACCCGGGACCTTTCCGCGAGCGTACGCCGCTGATGGGCGATTTTTTCGGCGTGACGCGCGACGGGCGACTCGCGGCGATGGCCGGCCAGCGCATGCGCCCGCCCGGCCATGTCGAACTGAGCGGCGTGTGCACGCACCCGGATTTTCGCGGCGAAGGGCTCGCCACGCGTCTCTCCGCCCACGTCACCCGCGCGATTCTCGCCCGCGGCGAAACGCCGTTCCTCCACGCCTGGAAGGACAACGCGGGCACCATCGCGCTCTACGGGAAGCTCGGCTACCGCATCCGCCGCGAGATGAACGTCGCGGTGTTCGTGCGCGCCTAGCGTCCGCCGACGCTCATCTCGGCGCCGTCGGGATCGAGAATCTTGCCGACGCGCATCCCGTGAAGGTCTTTCGGTGCCTCGCTGAAGGTCACGCCCCGCGCGTCCCGCTCGGCGTAGAAGGCGTCGATATCGTCGCTGTCGAAGCCCAGCTCGACCGTCGCGGCCGGATGCTCGTCGGTTGCCCCGTGGAGGGCCAGCGTCGTCTCGCCGGTCGCGAACTCGCTCCAGTCGGGCGAGGCGAACTTGAGCGGCAGACAGAGCGCGTCGCGATGAAAGGCAACCGCCTGATCCATGTCGGAGACGAACTTGATCACGTAGCGCAGCCGCATGGCGATTCCTCCGCCCGTGCGTCCCTCAAGGAACTCTATCACAGGCCGCGCTTCACCGAAATCATTTGACTTTTCGCGCCTTCGTCGCCATCTGCGCGCCATCGAGACGCCTGGCAGCGTGAACTGGCGGGCATAATCCGCCCCGGCCGCGTCTCGGTTCTTCCCAAGAGCTTCCCATTTCACGCGGGTCGTTCACCGGGTCCCGCGAGAGCAAGGCTTTCGTCGGTGCCCAACACCCGCCTCAGCGCGCGCATTGGCGCGCGCTGTCGCATATTTGCGAGTTTAAATAAGAACATGACATTCGAAACACTCGGGCTTTCGCAGCCCGTCGTCCAGGCGCTGGCGCTGAAGGGCTACGACAGCCCGACGCCGATCCAGGCCCAGGCGATCCCTACCGTCCTTACCGGCCGAGACCTGCTCGGCATCGCCCAGACCGGCACCGGCAAGACCGCCGCGTTCATGCTGCCGTCGATCGACCGGCTGGTCGCCGCGAACAGGCGGCCGGCGCCGCGCACCTGCCGGATGCTGGTGCTGGCCCCGACGCGCGAGCTTGCCGGGCAGATCGCCGTCAGCGCGCGCGACTATGCCCGCTTCGCCCACCTCAAGGTCGCCACCGTGTTCGGCGGCACCTCGATCGGCCGCAACAAGCAGGACCTCGCCCGCGGCGTCGACGTGCTCGTCGCCACGCCGGGCCGCCTCGTCGACCTCGCCGACCAGCGCGCGGTCGACCTGTCGCAGGTCGAGATCCTTGTCCTCGACGAGGCCGACCAGATGCTCGACCTCGGCTTCATCCATGCCTTGAGGCAGATCGTGAAGCTGATCCCCCAGCAGCGCCAGACGCTGCTGTTCTCGGCGACGATGCCCAAGGCGATCCGCCAGCTGGCCGACCAGTACCTCAGCAATCCCGCCCAGGTCTCGGTCGCGCCCGCGGCCACCACCGCCGAGCGCGTCGAGCAGCAGGTCGCCTTCTGCCAGAACGCCGAGAAGCAGGCGTTCCTCACGATAACCCTGCGCGATGGCCTCGCCTCGAAGCAGATGGACCGGGTGCTCGTCTTCACCCGCACCAAGCACGGCGCCGACCGCGTGGTGAAGAAGCTCGGGCTCTCGGGCATCCGCGCCAACGCCATCCACGGCAACAAGAGCCAGCCGCAGCGCGAAAAGGCGCTCGGCGAGTTCCGCCGTGGCGACGTGCGCATCCTCGTCGCGACCGACATCGCCGCGCGCGGGATCGACGTTTCCGGCGTCAGCCACGTGATCAACTTCGAGTTGCCCAACGTGCCCGAGCAATACGTCCACCGCATTGGCCGCACTGCGCGCGCCGGCGCCGCGGGCGTCGCCATCTCGCTCTGCGCGCCGGACGAGAAGGCGTACCTGCGCGACATCTGGCGGCTGACCAAGGCCAACCTCGAGGAAATCGGCCTGCCCGAAGGCCTCGCCGCCGAGGCGAGCCGCGTCAATGCCAGGGCTCCCGGAGAACGCCAGGCCGAACTCCAGGAGCGGCGCGAGTTCTCCGCCGAACAGCGCCGCCGCTTCCCGCCGCGCAAGAAGGCCAAGGTTCATGCCAAGCCGCGCGGCGGCGAACCGCACGCGGCGCACGGCCAGAAGCCCGGCGGCAACGCCGGCAACCGTCGTCGCTTCAACAAGCAGCGCCGCAACGCCGGCTGACGCCTCGCCCCTCGCCTCGCGACCCGTCCGGTGCTATCCAGTGCCGGATGGGGCGAGGAGAGACATGATGGCGGACCTCACCCGGCGTTCGGCAATCGGCGCAGCTTCGCTCGGAGCGGCGGGCCTGACCCTTGCCGTAACCGGCGGCGCCGCGGCCGAGGACGCGCCGGCGCTCGTCCCGGCTTTCGCCGGCAACCACCAGCCCAAGCCGCTCAAGTTCGATCCGGCGAAGCTCACCGGCCTGTCGGAAAAGCTGATCACCTCGCACTGGCAGAACAATTACCAGGGCTCGGTGAAGGGCCTGAACACGGTCGAGCAGAAGCTCGCCGCGGCTATGGCGGACAAGGACTTTGCGCCGCTGATCTACAGCGGCCTCAAGCGCGAGGAGCTCCACCGGACCGGCTCGGTCGTGCTGCACGAGAACTACTTCGACGGGCTCGGCGGCGACGGCAAGCCGGCCGGCGAGATCGCCCAGGCGCTGGCCACCGCGTTCGGCTCGCTCGACGCGTGGGAAGCCGAGTTCCGCCGCACGGCGATGTCGCTGTCGGGCGGTTCGGGGTGGGCGATCCTCGCCTACAACCGGCACACCCGGTCGCTGCACAACTACTGGGCGTGGGACCACATGCACGGCGCCGTCACCGGCGCGCCGCTGATCGCGCTCGACATGTACGAGCACAGCTATCACATGGATTACGGCACCGCGGCCGCGAAATACGTCGACGCGGTGATGGCCAACCTCGATTGGGAAACCGTCGACAACCGTTACAAAACGGCCCGCGCCTAGCTCAGTCCGCTCGATCCAGCCGGGCTGATTGCCGCCGGCGCCACCGTCGCCAGCCATAACCGCAGCTGATCAGCCCGAAGCCGCACGCCAGCGCGATTCCGCCAACGATGAGCGCGGCGAGGCCGACCGCGCCGGTCAGGCCCAGCAAGAATTGCGACAGGAACTGGAGGACGGATTTCAAAGCGCTTCACCCCGTTGCCGGTAGGATAAGCGTTTGAAGGCCGCAAACTATCCCCCGAATGTCACAGACCCAGATCAGTCAGGCCCGGATGGCCGGCCGGCCGGGGCCCTTGCGGCCAGCGGTACAGGCGGTCCGTCTCGGCGATGGCGAGATCGTTGATGCTGGCGTGGCGCACGGCCATGTAGCCTTCGTCGTCGAATTCCCAGTTCTCGTTGCCGTAGGAGCGGAACCACTGGCCGTCGGCATCATGCCACTCATAGGCGAAGCGCACGGCGATGCGGTTGCCGCCAAAGGCCCACACTTCCTTGATCAGCCGGTACTCGAGCTCCCTCGCCCACTTGCGCTGGAGGAAGGCGACGATTTCGTCACGGCCGGCGATGAACTCGTCGCGGTTGCGCCAGCGGCTGTCCGGCGAATAGGCGAGCGCGACCGTCTCCGGATCGCACCGGTTCCACGCGTCCTCCGCCGCGCGGACCTTCTGCGCGGCGGTCTCGGCGGTGAACGGCGGGAGCGGCGGGCGCGTCACGGCTTGGCCGACGGCGGTGGCGGCGCACCCGGACGCCGCGGCGGCACGAACGGCGGCGGGGGCGTCCGCTTGTGGGCGGCGAAGAAGCGGAAAATGTCGTCCATGCTCGGGCCGATGATCGTGCCGTGGTCGAGGCCGGTCTTCTCGATATATTCGCCCTCGACGCCGAGTTCCTTCATCGTCGCCGCCCAGGTGCGTGTGCCCGCCGGCGGCACGACGTTGTCGGCGCTGCCCTGGGTGATCATCAGCGGCAGCTTGGCTTCCTTGAAGGGCTCGAGCAGCGTCTTCTCGTTCGGCTGCATCATGAATGCCGCCGGGGCGATCGCCGCCGCTGCAGCCCAGATCTCCGAATGCTTCTGGCCGAGGAAGATCGTGCCCGCGCCGCCCATCGAATGGCCCATCAGGTAGATGCGGTTGGGATCGATATCGAAATCGTGCTGCGCGAGCGCCACCACGTTGAGCACGTCGAGCTCGGACAGTTGGGTCAGGTTGGAGGGCTTGATCGGCCCGCCGCCGATGAGGATCACCGGCGAGCCGTACCACCCGGTGAAGTTGTAGCCCATCGGCCCGACGACGACGTAGCCGCCCTCTTCGGCGAGATCGACCAGCCGGTCGCGGACGATGAAGTTGGAATCCCCGCCGTAGCCGTGCAGCGCGACGATCAGCGGCGCCGGCACCCCCGGCTTCACCTTCGACGAGACGTACAGCGTGTATTTCATCACTTCGCCGGTCGGCAGGGTATAGCTCTTCTGCTGCACCCGCGGATCGGGCTTGAGCTGCGGCATCCGCGGCGGGCCGTTGGCCGGGCGAGCCCCGTCGGCCGCCGGTGCCTGCGCCGGCAGCGTTTGCGGCGCCAGCAGCGCCAGCCCCATCGCCGCGATGGCGAAAGCTGATGCGCGAACGGTTGCTCTCATGGCGATTCCCCTCCGTCTGCCCTAACTGGACAAGCGGTAACAGGCGCGCAACGGCGGGACAACGCCCGCCTTGTCGCAAACGGTCGCTGGGCGGGAATCAGGCTTCCAGCGTCATCCTGACGAAATCCACCGTCTGCCGCGTCGCCGCGGCGAACTCGTTCGCGGTGGCCATGAAGCTGCCGAACTGCGAGAACTGGTCGGGCGTCATGCCGTCGAACTCGTAGGCCTGGCGAAAGCTCGGCAACTTGAGCAGCTTTTCGACGCTCGCCTGGTTCGGCTCGCGCTCGATCGCCTTGGGATCGAACGGCTCGAGTTCGTCCTCCACCGCCATCAGCCCGGCAATGTAACTCGGCGGGCAGGTGTAGACCATGTCGCTGCCCGCGAAGTCCTGGATGTGGCGGCTGACGGTCTTGCCGGTGCGCTCGTCCTTTTCGACGCGCATCGAGCACTGCAGCATCTTCGACGGGTGGCCGATGTCCTTGCCGTGCCAGTAGGCGCGCTTGAGCACCGCTTCCTCGCCGTCGCGGATTTCCGGCAGGCTGAGATCGATGCCGCGCGCCTTGGCCTCGGCGCTCCAGTCACCGAGCTGACCGAGGCGGCTCGACATGTGGGTGATGACGCTTCGCCAGTTGACCAGATCCACGCCCGCCGCCTTGGCGCGCAGCAGGCCGGCGCTCACCGCGGCGCGGCAGCGCACGTACTGGGCGACGGTGAAGCTGGTGGTGTTGTTGGTGCTGATGCCGCGCGCGGTCAGCTCCTCGAGAATTTCGTAGCCTTCCTTCGAGCCCGGCAGCT
>DATJHD010000385.1:0-6378 GCA_035494275.1 Croceibacterium sp. | reverse complement strand
GCATAGAAGACTCCGTCCTCGAGCACGCGATGGATTTCGAAATAGGGCTTCAACGCGTCTTCGTTGAAGTCGTACTTCGCCTTCTTCAGCTGCGCCGCGTAAAGCTGCCAGTCCCAAGGCTGCACGTCGAAGTCCTGCCCGTCGGCCTTGATCTCGGCGTCGAGCTCGGCGGCTTCCTTGAGCTGGGCCGCCTTGAGCGGGGGGACCATGGCTCTCATGAAGTCGACCGCGGTCTTCGGGTCTTTCGCCATGCTGTCGTACATCGTGTAGCTGGCCCAGTCGGGCTCGCCGAACAGCGCCGCCTTCCTCGCGCGCAGGTTAGCGATTTCCGCCACCAGGGCGCCGGTGTCGTTCTTGTCGCCCGCATCGGCACGGTGCCAGCCCTTGTCGAACAGCGCCTTGCGGGTCGCGCGATCCGTCAGGCTGACGAGTTGCGGCTGCTGCGTCGTGTTCTGCAGCGCCAGAACCCACTTGCCCGGCATCTTGCGGTCGGCCGCTTCCTTGGCCGTGGCGGCAATCTCGTTGTCGCTCATTCCGGCGAGCCTGGTCTTGTCGTCGACGACGAGCGCGCCGTCGGCCTGCGCCTGCGTCAGCCGCTGGCTGAACTGCGTGGTCACTTCGGAGAGCTTGGCGTTGATCTGCTTGACCTCGGCCTTTTGCGCCGGAGTCAAAAGGGCGCCCGCATGCACCATGTGGTCGTAGGTCTTTTCGAGGAGCTTGGCATCTTCCTCGTCCAGTTTCAGCGAGCCGCGCTTGTCGTACACCGCCTTGACCCGGGCGAAGAGCTTGGGATCGAGGTTGATGGTATCGTAGTGGGCCGTGAGCTTGGGCGATATCTCTGCCTGGATCTTGTCGAGCGTGTCGTTCGTGTCGGCGCTGGTCAATGCATCGAACACCGCCTGCACACGGTCGAGCATCCGTCCGGTCTTCTCGAAAGCGACGATCGTGTTCTCGAACGTGGGCGGCGCGGGGTTGTTGGCCACCTTTGCGACCTCCGCATTCTGGATCGCCATCGCCTGTTTGAAGGACGGCAGAAAATCGCTGTCCTTGATCTTGCGGAAATCCGGCGCATGGAACGGGAGGGTGCTTTCCTGCGCGAAAGGACCGCTCGCATGAGGGACCGCCGCCTGCGGAGCCGACCGCTCCTTCGCCATCGCCGGATCTGGCATCGTTGCTCCTGAAGCTACCATCACACCTATGCCCGCTGCGACCAACAAACGCACCCGCATTCAAGTAGCCTCCTGCAACTCGCACGCGAAAGCAGTTTCGCGTGAAACTTGCCCATGCGATAAGAAACGGCAGATGACAATCGGTTGAACCGATTATTCAGGTAGGCGGGCTTGCCCGTCGCGTAGCGGCGGCCTCCTCGAGCGCCTGCAAGTCGATCGTAACGATCTTGGGACGTCCGCCCGTCCGGCCCGCCACCAGCCAAACCGCGCCGAGATCGGCGAAGGCTCCTTCTTGCGGCACGACGGAGAGGTCGTCCAGATCAAGGCGCTCGAGCATGGCGAGGATCGACGGCGAGAATACTTGCGCTGCATCGGCGGCAAGACGGTCGCGATCGAGCCGGGTCTTCGTGCCGGAAGCGTCGATGAACAGCAGCGGCAGGCCGACTTGCGACGCGAGCGCGGCCCTGTCGCGGCGGGCCGCTGCCCTGCGGATCGCAGCCAGCGCGGCTGCGAACTCGCTCGCGCTGGTACCGGTGGCGCAGGACAGCGCCCCGCCGTCCGCCTTGTCGTGCGCGCGATCGAAGGCTTTGCCCGGCACCGCCTGGGCCTTCCAGACCGCCGCCAGGCAATCTGCCGACTTTTCCGGGCGGGCGATCAGGGCGTTTCCCGCCGGCTGCTTGCTTTCAGGCGCAGAGGGCCCGCAACTCGTCGCCGTGAGCACAAGCGCCGCCGCAACGGCCGCGCTAGATCGCGACCGACGCCTCGCCGGCGTCGCGCGGATCTGCATAGGACGCGTCGGAGAAGATGTTCGCACGTCGCTCGCTTCGGTAGACGAGGCCCATCGCCATGTGCCCGGCGGCATGACGGTAGTCGAGTTGCTCGGCAATGGCATCGTAGTTGCGTGACAGGATCGCGGCATTCAGTTCGGGGCTTCGTTCAGGGGCAAGATTGCCCTCGCCGACGTTGAAGGCAAGGTCGACCAGCGCATCGTATTCGTTCTGGTAGAGCGGCAGGTCGCCGACGAGATGCCTGACGGCCTGTTGCGCCGTTCCAAGGTCCTGCTCGAGAAGATCGAGCGCCCGATCCTCGCTGATGCGATCGCCGACCTGGAGGTTATCGGCCGAAGTGACGAGGTGGCCGACACCGACTGTGGGGTTACCGGCCACGTCGCGATAGACGGTCAACCGTGCCCCTTCTTCCTGGATCATCGCGCTGAGCAGCCTGTGGCTCGGCGCGAGGAGGGTTGCCGGCTTGCGCTGCCTGGCCGCGGGGGACGTGAGCGCGGGAACCGGTTTGGGAGGCACCATGGCGGCGGTGCTGAGCCCCATCACCCCGACCGAGATGGCGAACGCGGCCTTCCGCCTCTTCCGGCCTCCATCCTTGTCCCCGTCGCCCTCGCGCCGCGCCCGACTTCTCTCCTGCAGCCTGCGCGCGAGCGAGCGCAGCTTGCCCCGCCTGCGGCGGCCGGGCGAGTGCGCCCCGTTGGGGTGCCGGTTGGCGCTGGGGAGAGGTGGCGGGGCCATCGGTCGCTCCTGTCGGCGTGACCCCGCCCACCATCATCGGCACAACGGCCCAGGGCGCCGGCGGCTCCACGCCTCGCCGGGCCAGAGCAACGGTTTGTGCGTCAGAATTCGTAATCGACCAGCGGAACGTAGAGCGACCCGCCCGCACGCAAAAGGCTTTCGAAGAGCGTGAAGCCGGCGACGTCCCAGGGGCCGGCGCGGAGCGTGCCGTGCTCGACCAGCCAGCCGCCGATAGGCCCGGCCGTCCGCTTGAGGCGAGCGAGGGTGATGTGCGGGCGATAGGCGCGCCTTTCCGTCTCGAGACCGGCGCGCCGGCATGCCCGTTCGACGCGCCGCTGCAGCTGCGAGAGCGGGTCGCTGAGCGGCACCTTTGCCCAGACCGCGGTCGGCAGCGAATATCGCTCGAAGTGGCCGACGCCGGCAATTTCCGCGCGGAAGGGGGCGCTTTGGACCTCGGCCAGTGCCTCCACGAGGTCATTGGTCCGAGCGCCTTCGGCTTCGCCGACGAACGCCAGCGTCAGATGCAACTGGCCCTCGTCCTGCCAGCGGGCTCCCTCGATCCCGCCCATCGCGCCGAGCAACGTTTGACGAACCACAGCAGGCGGGCGGATTGCGACGAACAGGCGCGGCACGGACGCTCTCCTTTCTCAGGAGCCTTGTATCACCCGCGCCGGCATCGGGCGCCGATCATGGTTCGTCGTGGCGTCAGGGAAAAGGGAAGGGAGCAAACCGGCCATGATGCTGATTGGACGGGAGGGGGGATGGATCCGCACCCGGCCGGTTTGCTCCCATGCCCCACAAATGCGCGGCGCGAGGGCCCGTTCCGACGATTGCGACGAACCGAGCCGCGACCTGTCCCGCGTATGGCGCGGGTCGGCGAGGCCGCCCGCGCCACAAGGAGTTTCAATCGCTTACCAGATATGCACCCGGTTCTCGGGCGCGATGTACAGCTTGTCGCCCGGCTGGACGTTGAAGGCCGTGTACCAAGCGTCGAGATCGCGGATCGGCACGATCGTGCGATAGCGCTCCGGGCTGTGCGGGTCGGTGGCAACCTGGTTGCGCAGCGCATCCTCGCGCTGCTTCGACTTCCACACTTGCGCGTAGGCGAGGAAAAATCGCTGGTCGCCGGTCAGGCCGTCGATCACCGGCGCTTCTCTTCCGCCGAGCGAGCGATGATAAGCATCGAGCGCGACGTTGAGGCCGGCGAAGTCGGCAATATTCTCGCCCATCGTGAGTTCGGGATTGATGTGCACACCGGGGGCGACCTCGAACTCGGCATACTGCGCGCCGAACTTCTTGGCCTCCTCCTGGAAGCGTTCGGCATCGCCGGCTGTCCACCAGTCGCGGACCTTGCCGGTGGCGTCGATCTTGCGGCCCTGGTCGTCGAAACCGTGGCTGATTTCGTGGCCGATCACGACGCCGATGGCGCCATAGTTCACCGCCGGGTCGGCACTGGGGTCGAAGAACGGCGGCTGCAGGATGCCCGCCGGGAAGACGATCTTGTTCTCCAGCCCGCCGTTGTAGGCGTTCACCGTCTGCGGGTTCATGCCCCACAGCTTGCGGTCGACCGGCTTGTTTAGGAAGCTCATCTGATAATCGGCATTGAACTTCGTCGAGTTGACGACATTCTGGTAGAGGTTCGTCGGCGTGATCGAGAGCCCCGAATAGTCGCGCCACTTGTCCGGATAGCCGACCATCACGTCCATCTTGGAAAGCTTTTCGAGCGCGGCCTGCTTGGTGCTGTCGCTCATCCAGCTGTTCATCTTGATGCGGTCGGCCATCGCCAGCTTCAGGTTCTTGACGAGATCTTCCATCTTTGCCTTGGCGATCGGCGGGAAGTACTTGTCGACGTAAGCCTGGCCGGCATTCTCGCCGAGCGAGCCGTTGACGAGGTCGATCGCCCGCTTCCAGCGCGGCCGGTTCTCGGTCACGCCCGACAGCGAGCTCGTGTATTTGAAGCGGCTGTCGACCATCGCCTTGGTGAGGTAGGGCGAGGCCTGGTTGGCGACGTGGAATTGCTCCCACAACTTGAGGGTCTCGAGCGGGGTCTTCTCGTAGAGCGCCGCGAGACGTTTCACCGCGGTGTTCTCGCCCACGATCATGCGCTTCTGCGGCGGGACCTTGGCGCCTGCGAAATAGGCATCCCAGTCGATGCCCGGCGCGTAGGCCTTGAGCTCGGCGGTCGAATAAGGATTGTTCTCCTTGTCGATGTCGCGCCGGTCGGCGATGTCCCAACTCAGCTCGGCAACCTCGGTTTCGAAGACCATGATCTTCTCCGCGGCGGCGGCGGGGTTGGGGGTGCCGATCGCCCGCATCGTGCGCTCGATATATTCCTGGTAGGCCTTGCGCTGCGGGGCGAACTTCGGATTGAAGTAGTAGTCCTTGTCCGGCAGGCCGATCCCGCCCTGGCTGAGGTAGAGGACGTTCATCGTCGGATCGTCGGTGTCGGGGCCGACGCCGAAATCGATCAGGTTGATGCCGAACCTTTCGTAAGTGCTAGCCATGAAGCGCGCGAACTGGCTCTTGTCCTTGATCGCCCTGACCGGCGCGAGGTCGGCCATGAGCGGCTTGAGGCCGGCGCGTTCGACCGCCTTCTCGTTCATGAAGGCAGAGTACAGTGCGCCGTACTTGGTCCCGGCGGGGGCCTTGGTGACGAGGTTCTGCAGCTCGGTCTGCACGTCGTCGCGCAAGTTGATGAACGATCCGGTTTCCGGGCGGTCGGCCGGAATCGTGGTCTTATCCATCCACGCGCCCGAGGCATAGCGCTCGAAGTCGTCGCCGGGTTTGGTCGAGGTGTCACGCGAGGTCAGGTCGATGCCGAAGTCGCCGATCGCCGCATGGCCGGTGACAATGATGTTGGGCACTTCGGCGGCAACTGCCTGCTGGCCGCCAGCAGGAGCAGCGTCCTGGGCCGAAACGGGCGCCGCGACGCCGAGAGTGAAGGCGAGCGCTGTCGCCGCCGAAAGCAAGCTTTTGAATTTGTGCATGGATGAGCCCCGTCCGCCAAATCGATGGGCGCCGTCGACGACGGCGCAACTGGTAAACTGCGAAACTATCTTGTGCCACGCAGGCCATGGCTTGTCGATGAACGGCGTTCTTCCCTCGACGAACGGTGCGAAGCCGCGTCAGTTAGCGAACCGCGTGGCCAGCCATCGATCGAGCACAGGTGTCGCGGGATAATCGGCTTCGCCAAGCCGGCGGTTGATCTCCATGTGCCCCATCAGCCCGGTTCCGGGAAAGCCCTCGATCTCCACCGGGGTTCCCGCCTTCCTGAGCGCCGCGGCCAATTCCTCGCTTTGCGCGATTCCGTCGGGGCGCTGGACGTGGAGGATGAGGAACGCCGGCGCGTTCGGCTGGCCGGCCTGGAAGGTTGGCGAGAGGCGCTTCTGCCGTTCCGGATCGCTGCCGAAAGCTTGGGCGTAGGTCGCCTGCATCAGCCGAGCGCCGATCGAGAGTTGGCGCGGCGCGTCATAAGCGGCGCCGTCGAGCGCCACGACGCCACGGATGTCGCCGAGCTTCAATCCGGCCCCCGCAAGCCACCTGGGGTCGGTCCCGACCAGCGCCACCAGGTGCGCTCCCGCCGAATGGCCGGAGAGGACGATGCGGCTGCCGTCGAAGCCGAGCGCTGCCGCGTGGAAGCGAAGGTAGCCGACGGCGGCCGCGACGTCGGCCGCTTCGTCCTCCAC
>DATJHD010000384.1:0-6122 GCA_035494275.1 Croceibacterium sp. | reverse complement strand
GGCGAGCATGCCGTAAAGCGTGGTGCTGGCCGACGCGGCGTAGCGCAGCAGGTCCTCGCTGCGTTCAGGATGGCGGCAGCGCAGCGCGGCGCGGCTCGCCCAGTAGTAGGCGGCGCTGCGCAACTCGAGGTTTTGCGCCTGTGCGCCCGATTGCTCGAACGACGCGCCGGCGGTGGTGCAGTCGCCCAGCCGCCAGGCGGCGAGGCCGGCGGTCCAGTAGCCTTCGGCGACCCACGCGCCGGTGCCGTCGCTGACCGTCTGCGCGATCGCCAGCGCCTGCGGATCGCGGTTGGTGATGTAGTAGCTCCACGCGACGCGATAGCGCCATTCGGCGCGGGCGGCGGAGCTGAGCACGGCGTCGACCCCGTCGAGCAGCAGGCGGGCGCCGTCGGGATCGTCGTTGGTGATACGGTCGAGGATCGCCTGGCGCACATTGTCCGGCATCGTGCCGTCGTTGACGGACGGCGGGCGGAGGCGGCGGGGGTCGGAGCTGCGCGGGTAGAACGGCTGCTCGACCGGAAGATCGGGCATGGCGGTGGCGCCGCGGGCGAGGGCGAGGCGGCCGAGCTGCGCTGCCTCCGGCAGGTTGCGGCCCTTGACCAGCCAGGCGTTGATCTGGTCGAGGCTGACTTTCGGCGAATTCGCCGCTGTGTAGAACTCGGCCGTGGCGATCGGCGTCAGCAAGCCGTCGGGCCTTTGCGCGAGCATCGTCTGGACCTCGGTCCAGTCCTGCCCGTCGATCGCGTTGAACAGGTTGCGGTAGAACGTGCGGTCCGCCTCGCTGAGCTGCGCCGGCGCCGCTTTATGGGCCATGCGCGCGACGAAGTACTCGCGCGTGCTCTCGGCCTGCGCCTGGGCGGTGCCCGCCAGCAACAGCGCGGCCACGAAGGCCGCTCCCCCAAACTTCACCAGACTCCTCCCGTCCAGTCGAGCCATCCCCGCCACAATGCCGCCCTGAAGCGCGGCGTATCGAGCAGCCCTTCGGGGCCGTAACTCACCAGGGCCGGCACCTCGCACCCTTCAAGCGACATTTCGCGAGGTTTTGCACCGGCTTGCGCCGGATCGTGCCCGAACAGCGGCAACATGGCCCGGCCGAGCACGAGCAGGCGTTTCGGCTGCACCAATCGCACGTGATGGATTACGATTTTACCAAGACCGCGCGCGGCGAGGGCGTGCCAGTCGGAATGGCGCGCGTGGCGCGGCAGGGCGGAGGCGAGGTAGGCGGCGTCCTCGGCGATGCCCATCGCCGTCAGCATGTTGCCGACGAGGCGCCCTTGCGGGCCCGAAAGCAGCCGCTCGGCGTCGGCTTCCTCGGGTGTCGGCACGAGCACCATCAGCTCGGCGCCGGCAACTCCGCGCGGCGGTACGCGCGGACCGGTGCCGGCGGTTTCGAAGGCCTCGTCGCTGACCCACCAGGCCGCGAAATCGGCCAGCGCTTGCGGCCAGGCGGCGCAATCGCCTCCGAGCGGCGGAACGGCGGGCTCGGCAGCATGCGCGGAGGTTGCCGATGAGGCGACGCTGGGCGACGGTTCCGGTGGCCGTTCCAGCCAGTCGCGCGGCTCGTCGGCGAACGCCGCGTCCACGCCCGCCTCGCGCCACCAGTCCTGCGCGGCGGCGATCTGCTCGGCGAGGGTGAGGGGGCGCTTGTCCATGGGACCGTGGCAGGTCTTGACGTTCCCGTGCGCCGCTAGCAAGCCCCTGCCATGCGTTGTGACCGGGCGAGGGCAAAACTGTGACTGAACGCGAGTCCATGCCGGTCGACGTGGTCATCGTCGGCGCCGGGCCCGCTGGGCTCGCCGCGGCGATCCGCTTGAAGCAGCTCGACACTACGCTCGAGGTCGTCGTGCTCGAAAAGGGCTCCGAGGTCGGCGCGCACATCCTCTCGGGCGCGGTGATCGACCCGCGCGCGCTCGATGAATTGCTGCCCGACTGGCGCACGAGCTGCCCGCTGGCAGAAGTGCCGGTGACGGAAAACCATCACTGGGTGCTCACCCGCGGCGGCCAATGGTCGATGCCGCACGCCCTGATGCCGCCGCTGATGTCGAACCGGGGCAACTACACCGGCTCGCTCGGCAATCTCACCCGCTGGCTCGCAGAGCAGGCGGAGGCGCTCGGCGTGCAGATCTTTCCCGGCTTTCCGGCGGCGGAGGTGCTGTTCGACGAGGGCGGCGCGGTGATGGGCGTGGCGACGCAGGACATGGGCGTCGCCGCCGACGGTTCGCATAAGCCGGACTACCAGCCGGGCATGGAGCTGCACGCCAAGTACACGCTGCTTGCCGAGGGCGCCCGGGGGCACCTCAGCAAGCGGATGAAGCATCATTTCGCGCTCGATGCCGAGTGCCAGCCGCAGGTTTACGGACTTGGCATCAAGGAGTTGTGGGACGTTCCTGCCGAAAAACATCAACCCGGCCGCGTGATCCACACGCAAGGCTGGCCGCTGTCGGAAAGCGGCACCTGGGGCGGGGGGTTCCTCTACCACCAGGCGAACGGCCAGGTGGCGCTCGGCTTCGTGACGTCGCTCGATTACGCCAACCCCTACGTGCACCCGTTCGAGGAATTCCAGCGCTGGAAGCAGCACCCGGCGATCCGCGCCGAGATCTCAGGCGGCAGGCGCGTCGCCTATGGCGCGCGGGCGATCAACGAGGGCGGCTGGCAGAGCGTGCCCAAGCTCGCGTTCCCCGGCGGCGCGCTGGTCGGCTGCTCCGCGGGGTTCGTCAACGTGCCGCGGATCAAGGGCACGCACACCGCGATGAAGAGCGGGATGCTGGCCGCCGAAGCCGTGGCGTCAGCGATTGCGGCCCGGAACGAGAAGACCGAGCTTTCGGACTACGACAGCGCTCTGCGCTCGAGCTGGATCGCGGACGAACTGGAGCTGGTAAAGAACGCCCAGCCGCTCGTGGCGAAGTTCGGCGGGGCAATGGGCACTCTGTTCGCCGGCCTCGACATGTGGCTCCGCACCGTGAAGGTGCGCCTGCCGTTCTCGATGAAGCATCACACCGACGCCGAGGCGACCCGCCGCGCGGACCTTTACAAGCCGATTGCCTATCCCAGGCCCGACGGCGTGATCAGCTTCGACCGCCTTTCCTCGGTGTTCCTCTCGGGCACCAACCACGAGGAGGACCAGCCGTGCCACCTCGTGCTCAAGGACCCGACCGTGCCGAAGCGGATCAACTGGCCGTTCTACGCCGGCCCCGAGGCGCGCTATTGCCCGGCCGGCGTCTACGAGTTCGTCGGCGCCGAGGAGGGCGAACCGCACCTCGTCATCAACGCCCAGAACTGCGTGCACTGCAAGACCTGCGACATCAAGGACCCCACGCAGAACATCGAGTGGGTCACGCCCGAAGGCGGCGGCGGGCCGAACTATCCGAACATGTGATGGAAGCGAAAGGAGCTCTGCTGGTTTCGCTCGGCGCCGCGTCGCGTGTCGGCTGGCCCATCCGGCTTCGGCTCTCGAGGTGATTGCGACCGCCTACGCCAAGATCAACCTCGCGCTGCATGTGCGGCGGCAGCGGGACGACGGATATCACGAGATCGAGACGCTGTTCGCGTTCGTTGACGCCGGCGACGAACTGACGGCACGGCGGAGTGAGCGCGACGAGCTGCAGGTTGTTGGTGAGTTCGCCTCGCAAATCGCTGATCCGTTTGGAAACCTGGTGGCGAAAGCCCTGACGTCACTGCCCCGCCCCGGCGGCCTCGCCATCACGCTGGAGAAGAACCTGCCGGTGGCGGCGGGCCTCGGCGGCGGCTCGGCCGATGCCGGAGCCGTGTTCCGCATGGTTCGCGAGGATTGCGGTTTGCCGCAGGATTGGCGACAGCGCGCCACCCGGCTCGGCGCGGACGTGCCCGCGTGCGTGGAAAGCGTCGCCTGCATCGGGCGCGGGACAGGCGCGGAGCTCGAGCCGGTCGTCGACGATCTCGCCGGTATCCCCGTGCTGCTGGTCAATCCGCGCGTGCCGCTGGCGACCGGGCCGGTGTTCGCGGCCTGGGACGGCCTCGATCGCGGGCCGCTGCCGGCGGGCACCGCGGCGGTCATCGCCGAGCACGGCCGCAACGACCTCGAGCCTGCGGCCATCGCGCTGTGCCCGCGGGTCGCCGAGGTGCTGGCGGCGCTCAAGGAAACCGGGGCCGATCTTGTGCGCATGAGCGGCTCGGGGGCGAGCTGCTTTGCCCTCTACCGACGTCATGACGTCATGCGCCAAGCCTCTGAAAAGCTGGCGTTGGAGCATCCGGGATGGTGGCAGATGCAGGGCAACTTGAGATGAGGTGTGAAGAGGCCTTCTGCATCGCCGGCGAGCCCGGGACGGGCGGAATTCTCGTCGTGTCCGACCACGCCTCGAACCGGGTGCCGGGCGATATCGACCTCGGCATCGACCCGGCGCTGCTCAACGAGCACGTGGCGATCGACATCGGCGTTGCCGGGGTGGCGCAGAGAATGGTCGAGCAGCCGGGCATCGCCGCCTTCCTTGCCAACGTCAGCCGGCTCGTGTGCGACTGCAACCGCGACGAGGATGCGCCGGCGGTCATCCCGCACTCGAGCGACGGTCACGCCATCCCGGGCAACCTGTTCGACATGGAGGCTCGCGAGGAACGGCTCGAACGGTTCTTCCGGCCCTACCACCGCGCCCTCGCCGACCTCCTCGAGAGCGCCCCGCCGCGGCTGATCGTCTCGCTGCACAGCTTCACGCCGTCGCTTGCGAGCAAGCCCGAGGAGCGGCGGCCGTGGCAGTGCGGCGTGCTCTACAACGAGGACGACCGCGCCGCGCGCCTCGCCATTCCCCTGCTCGAGGCGGAGGGGCTGATCGTCGGCGACCAGCAGCCCTATTCCGGGCGCTTGCTCAACGCGACGATGAACCGCCACGCCGAGGCGCACGGGCGGCCGTATTTCGGGATCGAGATCCGCCAGGACCAGGTCGGCGACGAGGCGGGCCAGGCACAATGGGCGGAGCGGCTGGTGCGGGCTGCGCGGGAGGTGGCGCGCCACTTCCCATTATCGTCATCCTAGTTCGTCACTCCCATTCGCCGCGCTGACCTTGTGTCAGGATGCCCCCTGTGCCGATCGAGGGACGCCGGGTCGCGCGCCGGCCACCCGTACCGGCCCTGGACTGTGTGATGACGCTAGACGGGTGAAAGGGCGGCAATAGCGCCGCTTTAGCCGCGTCACGCGGTTTTAGACTCCGCGCCCCGGTCCATCTGGTATAGGCGGCACCCGACCTTGCCAACGAAAGCCTGCCAATGCCCGCCTACCGCTCCCGCACTTCGACCCATGGCCGCAACATGGCGGGCGCGCGCGGGCTGTGGCGCGCGACGGGGATGAAGGACGGCGATTTCGGCAAGCCGATCATCGCGGTGGTCAACTCCTTCACCCAGTTCGTGCCGGGGCACGTGCACCTCAAGGACCTCGGGCAACTGGTCGCGCGCGAGATCGAGGCCGCGGGGGGCGTGGCCAAGGAGTTCAACACCATCGCCGTCGACGACGGCATCGCCATGGGCCACGACGGCATGCTCTACTCGCTGCCGAGCCGCGACCTGATCGCCGACAGCGTCGAGTACATGGTCAACGCCCACTGTGCCGATGCGATGGTATGCATCTCCAACTGCGACAAGATCACGCCGGGCATGCTGATGGCGGCGCTGCGGCTCAACGTGCCGGCGGTGTTCGTTTCCGGCGGGCCGATGGAGGCGGGCAAGGTCGTGATCGACGGCAAGGAGCAGTCGCTCGACCTGATCGACGCGATGGTCGCCGCCGCCGACGA
The DNA here is from genome assembly GCA_035494275.1 of Croceibacterium sp. GTDB lineage: Bacteria > Pseudomonadota > Alphaproteobacteria > Sphingomonadales > Sphingomonadaceae > Croceibacterium_B. Next base: position 369 of record DATJHD010000384.1, on the reverse strand, counting down.
GCGGCTGAGCGACGAGGAAGTGGCGACGATCGAGCGCTCGGCCTGTCCGACCTGCGGCTCTTGCTCGGGCATGTTCACGGCGAACTCGATGAACTGTCTGACCGAGGCGCTCGGCCTGTCGCTCCCGGGCAATGGCTCGCAGCTGGCGACGCACGCCGACCGCAAGCAGTTGTTCGAACGCGCCGGGCGGCTGATCGTGACGCTCGCCAGGCGCTACTACGAGGAGAGCGACGAAAGCGTGCTGCCGCGCTCGATCGCCGGCTTCGCGGCGTTCGAGAACGCCATGAGCCTCGATATCGCCATGGGCGGCTCGACCAACACCGTGCTCCACCTGCTGGCGGCGGCGCAGGAGGCGGGCGTCGACTTCAC
>DATJHD010000383.1:0-12523 GCA_035494275.1 Croceibacterium sp. | reverse complement strand
CCTCGTCGAGGCGATGCCGCTCTCGGAGCGGCAGAAGAAGGCCCTGTTCGACGACAACGCGGCAAGGGTGTTCGGCCTGTGACCTGCTCGAGGAGAACCCTGCTCGGTGGCATGGCGGCGAGCCTGGCAATCGGCCCGGGCTTGCGCGCGGCGTCGCCCGCCCCCTTCGCCACCACCGCCATCGACGTCCACCATCACGTCCTGCCGCCGTTCTACAAGCCGCTGGCGAAGGGGTGGCTCGACAAGTTCGCCACCGGCGTTGCCGCGGTGATGGCCTGGACCCCGGAGACGTCGTTGTCGGCGATGGACGAGGCGCGCGTCAGCCGCGCGGTCCTCTCGATCTCCTCGCCGGGCGTCCATTTCGGCAACGATGGCGAGGCCCGCGACCTCGCGCGCGAATGCAACGCCTATGCGGCTTCGCTCGGCACCCGCCATCCCGGCCGCTTCGCCTTCTTCGGCGCGCTGCCGATGCCCGACGTCGAGGGCGCGATCCGCGAGGCCGAGCACTCGCTCGCGCTCGACGGCGCGCGCGGCGTCGGGCTGCTCAGCAACTATGGCGGGCGCTATCTCGGAGAGGCGACGTTTCGCCCGCTGTTCGAGTGGCTCAATCGCCGCGGCGCGGTCGTCTACGTCCATCCGACCGATGCGCCGTGCTGTGCCGGCCTCGTCCCCGAGGTGGCGACGCCGCTGATCGAATTCCCGGTCGACACCGCCCGCACCATCGCCAGCCTGCTGTGGTCCGGCACGCTGAGCGCCTTTCCGAACCTGCGCTTCATCTTCTCGCACGGGGGCGGGGCGATGCCGATGGTCATGGAACGCGTGGTGGCGATGGGCTTCGTCGACCGCTCGCTCATGGCCAGGGTCCCCGAAGGGGCCGTGGCGGCGCTCGCGAGGCTCTATGTCGATACCGCCAGCGTCACCGGAGCGAGCGCCATGGCCGCGCTGACGAGATGGCTGCCCGAGGGCCACATCCTCTACGGCACCGACTTTCCGTGGGGCGGCGTTGCCAGCTCGCGCGCCGCCCTCGCGCGCCTCGGGCTGCCGCCCGAACGATTGGCGGCGATCGAAAGCGGCAACGCCCTCGCCCTGCTGGGCGCGTGAAAACGGGCCGCTTGCCGAGCCGGTCAATAATTCCTACAAGAAAGAATATCGTGGGAGGGACTATCATGCGCCGACTGCTGTTCACCGTTGCCCTGGCTTCGCTCGCCGGGCCTGTCCTCACAATGCCCGTAACCGCGGTCGCGCAGGACGCGAGCGCGCCCAAGCCGGCGCACTATTCGGTCGACAAGACGCTGGTCGAGACGCTTCTTGCCGATCCGGCCGCCGTCGAGATCCTGAAGCGCCTGATTCCGACCGTCTACGCCAACGACCAGTTCCAGACTTCCGGTCGTTCGCTGACGCTGAAGGACATCCAGCAATACGAGCCCGAAGCGCTGAGTGACGCGAACCTGGCCAAGATCCAGGCCGAGTTCGACAAGATCCCGGCCAAGGGCTGAAGTCCAACCGTTCGTCGAATTGGCCCGTGCGCCGGGCCGGCCGGTCTGGTTCCCCGGGCCGGCGGCAGGCATCGGTCACAGGACTTCGAACAGCCCGGCCGCGCCCATGCCGCCGCCGACGCACATCGTCACGACGACGTGCCTGACCCCGCGGCGGCGGCCCTCGATCAGGGCGTGGCCGACCATCCGTGTGCCTGACATGCCATAAGGGTGGCCGATCGATATCGCGCCGCCGTTCACGTTGAGCCTCTCGCAGGGAATGCCGAGCCGCTCCGCACAGTAGATCACCTGCACCGCGAAGGCCTCGTTGAGCTCCCACAGGCCGACATCGTCGATCGTCAGGCCGTGCTGCCGCAACAGCTTGGGCACGGCGAGGACCGGCCCTATACCCATCTCGTCGGGCTCGGTCCCGGCCACGGCGATGCCGACGTAGCGGCCGAGCGGGGCGAGGCCGCGCCGGGCGGCAACGCCCGCCTCCATCACCACGCAGGCCGCCGCGCCATCCGACAGCTGGCTGGCATTTCCCGCGGTGATGAAGCCGTCCGGGCTCATCACCGGCGTGAGCGCGGCGAGCGCTTCCATAGTCGTCTCGGGGCGATTGCCTTCGTCGCACATGAGCGTCACGGCGCGATACTCGAGGGCGCCTGTCGCCTTGTCGACGAGCGCCATGCGCGCGCGCGTCGGCACGATCTCCTGCTCGAACGCGCCGGCCGCCTGCGCCGCCGCGGTGCGGCGCTGCGATTCGACGCTGTAGGCATCCATTCGCTCGCGGCTGATGCCGTAGCGGCGGGCCACGACCTCGGCGGTCTCGAGCATCGGCATGTAGATCGCCGGGACCATCGCCACCAGCTCTTCGTCGTGGTCGATCCGCAAAGCCTCGGTCTGCACGAGCGAGATCGATTCAACCCCGCCGGCGAGGCAGATGTCCATCCCGTCGACAATCACCTGCCTTGCCGCGATGGCGATCGACATCAGCCCCGATGCGCACTGGCGATCGATCGACTGGCCGGGCACCGAGACCGGCAGGCCCGCCCGCAACGCGGCGGTGCGGCCGATGGTCGCCTGATGGCCCTGCTGCAGGGCTGCGCCCATGATGACGTCGTCGATCTCCCCCGGCGCCACGCCGGCGCGCTCGACGGCGGCCCGGATCGCATGGGCGGCCAGCGTCGGGGCGGGGGTTGCGTTGAACGCGCCGCGATAGGCGCGCCCGATGGGCGTGCGCGCGGTGGCTACGATGACCGCCTCGCGCCCGCTCACGAGGCGCGCTCCGCCGCCGAAATCACCCCCGCTTTCGCCAGTTCAAGCCGCGGCTGCTCGAAGCCGGTCGCCGGTATGGTCATCGCTTCGAGCGCGCCGACCTCGCCGAGCGACGCGCGCAATCGCTCCGGCACGTCCGGCCCGCTCCCGAGGTGAATGCCGTGGGTCAAGGTGACGTAGGCCTGCTCGAAGCTGCCCGCGCCGGCGCACAGGATCGTGCGCGTCGGCGCGTCCGGCGCGACCAGCACCAGCACGGCCGGGCTGACCGCTTCCGGCGCCAGCGCCGCAAGCTGGTCGTGTGGCATCAGCCCCTCGAGCATCCGCGTGCCCGCGCTCGGCGCGAGGCAGTTGACCCTGATGTCGGCCTTGGCGCCCTCGAGCGCGAGCGTCTGCATCAAGCCGACCAGCGCCATCTTGGCGGCACCGTAGTTCGCTTGCCCGAAATTGCCGTAGAGCCCCGATGATGACGTCGTGAACACGATCCGGCCATGGCCGCGCTCGCGCATGCCGTCCCACACCGCCTTCGTGCAGTTGACCGCGCCCATCAGGTGAACCTCGACGACCAGCCGGAAATCGTCGAGCGCCATCTTGGCAAAGGTCTTGTCGCGCAGGATGCCGGCGTTGTTGACCAGGATGTCGACCCGGCCCCACGCGTCGACGGCCCGCGCCACCATGGCGGTGACTTCGTCGACGTCGGTGACCGAGGCGCCGTCGGCGATGGCCTCGCCGCCCGCCGCGCGGATCTCGCGCGCCACGCTTTCGGCGGCGGCGGACGAGCGGCCCACGCCGGCGACGTCGCCGCCGAGATCGTTGACCACGACACGGGCCCCGCGGCTCGCCAGGAGCAGGGCGTGGGCCCGTCCCAGCCCGCCGCCGGCGCCGGTCACGATGGCGACCTTGCCGGTCAAATCGATGCGTTCGCTCATTCAAGGAATCCTTCGCTTCGAGGTGTCCATCAGATGATCGTCGCGCCGCCGTCGACGACGATCGTCTGCCCGGTGATATGGCCGCCGGCGTCGGAAGCGAGCAGCAGCGCCGCGCCCATGAGGTCGGTGTCGCTGCCGAGCTTGCCGAGCGGGGTCTGGCGGACGATGTCCGCGCCATGGTCCGCAAGGGTCGCCGCCGTCATCTTCGACGGGAAGAACCCGGGCGCGATCGCGTTGACGCGAATGTTTTGCGGCCCCCATTCGGCGGCCAGCGCCCTTGTCATGGTGATGACGGCGCCCTTGGAGGTGTTGTAGGCGACCGTGCCGAGGCGCCCGGGATGATGGCCCTGCAGCCCCTCGATCGAGGCGATGTTGATGACTGCGCCTCCTCCCGCCTTGAGGAAGGCCGCGCGGGCGACCGCCTGGGTAACCCGGAACAGGGCGCCGACGTTGAGGTCGATCACCTTGTCCCACCCCTCGAGCGGATAATCCTCGGCCGCCGCGCCCCAGGTCGCGCCGGCGTTGTTCACGAGAATGTCGATCCGCCCGAACCGCTCGAGGACCCGCTCGACGAGCGGCGCTGCCGCCTGCTGTTCGCGCAGGTCCGCGGCGAACCCGGCGGCCCGGCAGCCGGCCGCTGCCAGCGTTCCGACGGCGGCGTCGAGCCCGTCCGGATTGCGGGCGATGAGCGCCAGCGCTGCGCCGTATTCGCCCAGCGCAGCAGCGATCTGCAGGCCGAGCCCGCGCGATCCGCCGGTGACGATGGCCACCCTCCCGGACAAGTCGAACAGGCGGGCGAGCGACCCGGTCATCGCCACTCCCCGATGATCCGGGCGAAGTGGCGGGCGCTGGGCTTGGGCGTTCGCGCGAACGTGCGCGGGTCGACCGAGACCAGCCCGAATTGCTGGCCGAAGCCTTGCGTCCACTCGAAGTTGTCGAGCAGCGACCAGTAGATGTAGCCCTTCACATCGATGCCTTGCGCGAGGCACTTTCGCACTTCGGCGACGCTGGCGTCGAGCCAGGCCATGCGGCGGGTGTCGTCGCTCGCCGCGATGCCGCTTTCGGTGACATAGATGGGCTTTGCGGTCTTGCGCGCCGCCAGGCGTATCGCGCCGCCGAGCGCCTGCGGATAGTATTCATAGCCCGCGTCGGTCATCGGCGTGCCGGGCGGCGGCTGGACGATGCCATGGGCGTCGACGCGGAAGCGGAAATAGGCCTGCACGCCGACGAAATCGCTCGCGTTCACCGCGTCCCACCAGCGCCCATAGAGCGTGTCCTCGATTTCGGCGGCGAGGCTTCCTGCGCCCAGCGGTTCGACCGGCTGGGTGGTCAGCGTCACGCCGACCGGGAAATCGCCGGGGCCGGCCTTGATCGCCTGGTAGGCCCTGGCGTGGGCTTCCAGCAGGTTTTGATCGACCCGGTCGGGGTCGGCGAACAGGATCGAGGAGAACGCGGGCGAGTTGGTCGCGCGCGCCGCGGCGGCGATCATCGCGGTGCGCCGCGCGCGGGACCCGGGCGTCGTGGTCATTTTCAGCACCTTGATCAGGCGCGAAATGTTCGCCTCGTTGAACGGGGCGGCCATGCCGACCTGCTCGCCGAACGCGCGCGTCGCGCGCTCGCAGTAGCGCGCGAACAGGTCGGGACTGTCGGCGCTTTCCCACCCGCCGCGCATCGCGAACCAGCGCGGCACCGTGAAGTGATTGTACGACAGGATCGGCAGCAGGCCATGGGTCCGGCACGAGGTGATGACGCGCGCATAATGATCGAGCTCGGCCTGCGAGAACTCGCCCGGCGCCGGCTCTATCCGCGCCCATTCGATGCCGAAGCGGTAGGCCTTGAGCCCGATCGAACGGGCGATCGCGAAATCCTCCTCGTAACGATGGTAGCTGTCGCACGCATCGCCTGAGGGCTGCTTGTAGACGGTCTCGGGCAAGTGCTCGAGCAGCCAGCTGTCCGAGTTGACGTTGTTGCCCTCGCTCTGGTGCGCCGAGATCGCCGCGCCCCACAGGAAATCGGCCGGGCGGGGCCGGCGCGCCCGCCCGGGACCTGCGTGCGCGTTCGCCGCCGGGATGGCGGCCAATCCCGCCAGCACGTTGCGCCGCGTCGCCATCGCCGGTCCTGCCACCCCTTTCGTTATTAACTCACATGGTAGTGAACAAAAAACCGGGCCGAGGTCAAGCAGTGCAAGCGATGGCGGCCCCTCGGGCGCTAGCGGGCCGGCCGGCAGATCGCGAGGAAGCCGGAGGCCATGAACGAGGCCATCCGCTGCTTCACCGCGGCGAAGTCTTCCGACTTGCACAGCCCGCCCGAAAGCTTGTCGATCCGGCCGGTGCGGGCGAGAGTCAGCATCAGCGCGCCGCTGACGAAATGATAGCCCCAGAAGATGTCCTCCTCGGCGCAGTCGGGCAGGGCGCGCTTGAGCAGTCCGATCAGGCGCAGGACCACCGGATCGAAGTGCTCGTCCATCAGCTGGGCGCCCCACACCGGGGTGTTGGCGACCTGGGCGGTCAGCTGGGCATAGTTCTTCCAGCCCTCGCCGCCCTCGATGTAGAGGTCGAGGTCGGTGTCGAGGAACGCGTGCAACGCCCCCTCGACGGTGGGCGTGTCGGTCGAGGCGTCGTAGTCGTCGAGCACGCGCATCCGGCGCTCGCTGGTGACCACCGCGCGCCGGGCGAACACCGCGTCGAACAGCGTCTTCTTGTCCTCGAAGTAGTAATTGAGCAGCGTGTGGTGCACGCCGACCTCGGCGGCGACCTCCTTCAGCGTGACGCCATAGAGGCCGTGCTGGGCGAACAGGACCTCGGCGGCATCGAGGATGCGCTCCATCGTCTCGGCGCGCTGCTCTGCCTTCTTGGAACGGGGCCGGGCCCTCGGTGTCTGGGTCACGCGCATGTCTTTCGGGCCTCGGGCGCGCAGCGTCAAGCCATCGCTCCGGCGATCATGCAAAACATTCACCCACACGATAGTGTGTGTTGACAGGCTTGCCGCCTTGACCGCAAGATGCTGCGGGAACCTGCAAAAAAGACGGGCGGAGAGGAGACGGACATGATCGAGACGAGGCACCCGGCCGCCAGCGCCAGCCTGCCTGCCCGCTAGATGGCGAGCTCCGCCGCGGTATCGCCGGACCTTGCCGGTGCCGTGCGCCCCGACAAGCGAGCGTGGGGCGTCCTGTTCCTTCTCTCGTTCGTCTACGTCCTCAATTTCCTCGATCGCCAGCTGCTGTCGATCCTGGCCAAGCCGATCCAGGACACCTTGCACATCACCGACGGCCAGCTCGGCCTCATCGGCGGCTTGTACTTCGCGATGTTCTACTGCTTCATCGCGCTTCCCGTGGGCTGGCTGGCGGACCGCACCAATCGCGTGACGATCCTTTCGCTCGCGTGCGCCATCTGGAGCGCCGCGACGTCGGCCTGCGGCCTCGCGCAGACCTACCCGCAGCTCGTCGTCGCGCGGATGGCCGTGGGCTTCGGGGAGGCCGGCGGCGTGCCGCCGTCCTACGCGCTGATCACCGATACCTTCGCGCCCGGCTATCGCGGCACCGCGCTCGGCATCTACAACCTCGGCCCGCCGATCGGCGCCGCCATCGGGATCGCCTTCGGCGCCTCGATCGCCGCGGCGTTCGACTGGCGCGACGCCTTCATCGTCACCGGCGCAATCGGCATCGTCACCGCCCTCGCGGTGCGGCTCGCGATGCGCGATCCGGCGCGCGGCGCGACGGACTTGCGCAAGGACCCCGATGCCAAGGCCAAGGCCCCGTTCTGGGCGACGACGCGGATGTTCTTCACCCATCCGGTGCTGATGCGCGCTTCGCTCGGCAGCGGGGCGACCCAGTTCGTCACTTATGGCCTCGGCAACTTCACCGTGCTGTTCCTGATGCGCGAGAAGGGCATGACGCTCGAGGACGTGGCGATCTGGTACGCGCTCGTCGTCGGCATCGGCATGAGCGCCGGGATGCTCGTCTCGGGCCGCATCATCGACCGGATGACGCGCACCTCGCGCGTCGCCTACGCGCTGGCCCCGGCCGTCTCGCTGGCGCTGGCCTTGCCGCTCTATGTCGCCTTCGTATGGTCGCCGGGCTGGCCGGCGGCGCTCGTGCTGCTCACCGTGGTGATGTTCCTCAATTACTTCTATCTCTCCTCCTCGATCGCGCTGGTGCAGGACGAAGTAAGGCCGAACGAGCGCGTCCTGTCGGGAGCGCTGCTGCTGCTGGTGATGAACTTCATCGGCCTCGGGCTCGGCCCGACCTACGTCGGCGCGGCGAGCGACTGGTTCACCGCGCACGGCTGGGGCAACTCGCTGCAAATGGCGCTCTACACGCTGACGCCGTTCTACGTGATTGCGGTCGCGATCTTCCTGTCGCTCGCAGCGCGGCTGCGGGGTGAGACACCGAGTGGCGAGAGAGGCGCATGAGCGGACCGGGCCCTCTCGCCCGCCTCGTCTTCGCCATTGCCACGATGGCGTTGGCATCGTGCGCCCCCGTCGAGCGGAGTGAACCCATGTCCCATGCCTCCCTGGCCGCAAGCCCCATCGTCGATGCCCCAGCGGGAGAGCTCAAGGGCACCAGCGAAGCGGGCCTGCTCGTGTTCCGCGGCATCCCCTACGCCCGGCCGCCGGTCGGGCCGCTGCGCTGGCGGGCGCCGGAAAGGCTGCCGCGCTGGGCCGGCGTGCGCGACGCCACTGCCTTCGGCCCGGCGTGCCTCCAGCCGCAGCCGCAGCTCTCCAGCATCTATTCTCCGGCCGCGCCCCTGCCGATGAGCGAAGACTGCCTGACGCTGAACATCTGGGCGCCGGCGAAGGCGAGAGACGCGCCGGTGTTCTTCTGGATTCATGGCGGCGCGCTGACCACCGGATCGAGCCGCGAGCCGATGTACGACGGGCGCAAGCTCGCCGAGCGCGGCGTGATCGTCGTGTCGATCAACTACCGCCTCGGCGTGCTCGGCTGGCTCGCCCATCCCGAGCTCAGCGCCGAGCAGGGCGGCTATTCGGGCAATTACGGCCTGCTCGACCAGATCCGCGCCCTCGAGTGGGTGCGCGACAATATCCGCTCGTTCGGCGGCGATCCCGCCAACGTCACCATCGCCGGCGAATCCGCCGGCGCGCTCAGCGTGATGTACCTGATGGCATCCCCGCCGGCGCGCGGACTGTTCGCGAAGGCCATCTCCGAGAGCGGCTACATGATCTCGACGCCGGCGCTGAAGCAGGCGGTGCACGGCGCGCCCTCGGCCGAGCAGGCGGGCGTCGCGCTGGCCGCCGCGCTCAAAGCGCCCGACCTCGCCGCCTTGCGGGCGATGGACTCCGCAACGCTGAGCGACGCGGCGGTCAAGGCGGGCTTCGGGCCGTGGGGCGCGGTCGACGGCAAGGTCCTTGCCGACCAGCTGGTCAACGTCTTCGGGCGGGGCCAGCAGGCACCCGTCCCGCTGGTCGTCGGCTTCAACCAGGGCGAAATCCGCTCGCTCAAGGTGCTCGCGCCACGGGTGCCGGCGAGCGCGCAGGTTTACGAGGATGAGATCCGCTCGGCCTATGGCGACCTCGCGGACGACTTCCTCAAGCTCTACCCGTCGAGCAACATGCCGGAGAGCATCCTCGCCTCGACGCGCGACGCGCTGTACGGCTGGACCGCCGAGCGGATGGCCCGCAACCAGGAGGCCATCGGCAAGAGCGCCTACCTCTACCTGTGGGACCACGGCTATCCCGCCACCGACGAAGCGGGATTGCACGCCTTCCATGCGAGCGAGCTGCCGTTCGTGTTCGGCACCTTCCACGCCGTCGGGCCCGAGTGGCCGAAAATTCCCGGGACGTCGGGCGAGACGGCGATGTCCGACGCGCTGGCCGACTACTGGACCAGCTTTGCCAAGACCGGCAAGCCGGTGGCGGCCCACGCACCGGCCTGGCCGCGCTACGACCGGACCGGCGCCTACATGCACTTCGCCGCGACGCCGCGGCCGGCGAAGGCGCTCTTTCCCGGCATGTATCGCCTGAACGAGGAGGTGATGTGCCGGCGCCGCGCCGCGGGCAACCAGGCGTGGAACTGGAATGCCGGCCTCGCCTCGCCGCCGTTGCCGCCGAAGGCCCCGGGCTGCGAATGAGCCGCGCCCGAGGTTAGCCCGCGATCGATTCGACCCTGAGCGCGCCGTCCTCGAACTGCTCGCGCAGGCGCACCTTGTCGATCTTGCCGGTCGCGGCGAGCGGCATCTCGGCGATCTCGGCGACCTCGCTCGGCAGCCACCAGTCGGCGACCTTGCCCCGCAGGCAGTCGATCAGCGCCGACCGATCGAGCGCGCAGCCGCGATGGGACTGGACGACCAGCACCGGGCGTTCGCCCCATTTCTCGTCCGACCGGCCGATCACGGCCACCGCATCGACGGACGGCTGGGCGCCGACGATCGCTTCCATGGCCGCCGGGTTGATCCATTCCCCGCCCGACTTGATCAGGTCCTTGGAGCGCCCGCAGATCGTCAGATCGCCGTCGTCGTCGATCATCGCGAGATCGCCGGTATCGAAGAAGCCTTCCTCGTCGATCACGAAGTCGTCGTTGTTGAAGTAGCGGTCGATCACCGCGATGCCCTTGACCCGCAAGTGGCCGATCTGGCCGCGCTGCTCGGGCAGGGCGACGCCCGCGCTGTCGGTCAGCTTGATTTCCAGCCCGACAGGCGGGCGCCCCGAGCAGCCGGCCTTGTCGTCGCTCGCTGCGGGCGGCGTCACCGTGCCGAGCGGCGAGAGTTCGGTCATTCCCCAGCTCGTCTGCACCCTCACACCCGATCGCTCGGCACGCCGGATGAGCGATTCGGGACAGGTCGATCCGCCGACCAGCAAGCGGTCGAGCGCGGGCAGGCTGCTTCCGTCCCGCTCGAGCCGGTCGAGGACGCCCGTCCACACCGTCGGCACGCCGACGGCGATGGTGACCTTCTCGTCACGCATCAGCGAGACGAGGGCGTCGCCTTTGAGATTGCGTCCGGGCAGGACCATGCGCGCGCCCGCGGCCGGAACCGAGAACGGCAGGCCCCATCCGTTGGCGTGGAACATCGGCACCGCGAGCAGCACCACGTCCGTCGCCGTGATCGCGAAGGCATCGGCGAGCAGCGAGCGCAAGGTGTGCAGGTAGTTCGAACGGTGCGTGTACAGCACGCCCTTGGGCTCGCTGGTGGTACCGGACGTGTAGCACAAGCCCGCCGGGGCATTCTCGTCGAACGCTCCCCACGCAGCGGGAGAACCCTTCTCGGCCAGGAGGTCCTCGTAATCCCACACCGGCACGCCATTGGGCGTCGCGGCCATCGCCGACGGTTCGTCGAGCACGATCACGTGCCGCACGCTCGGACAAAGGGCCACCAATTCGAATGCCAGCGGCAGCAAGTCCGGTGCGACGGTGAGCGCGGCGTCCTCGGCCTCGCACACCATGGCCGCCAGCTGGGCGACGGTCAGCCGCGGGTTGAGGGTGTGGCAGACGAGGCCCAGCCCCATCGTCGCGTAGTAGATTTCGAGGTGGTGGCGCGTGTTCCACGCGAGCGTTCCGACGCGCTCGCCGAACTCGAGCTCGAGCGCAGCGAGGGCGCCCGACATGCGATTGGCCCGCTCGCGGACATCGGCGTAGGACACGAGGACCCGGCGCCCATCCGGCAAGGCCTCGACCACCCCGTTCGCCGACCACGCGGCGGCGTGGTCGATGAACCGGTCGACTGTAAGCGGGTAGTTTTGCATGGATGGTCGTGCGACTGTCTTCATGGAACGGCCGGCCGGCCGCAAGTGCGCGCGGACGGCCGGCCTGCTCTATTTCAGAAAGTCTTGAGCACTTTCACTCCGTATTGGCGCGGCGGACCGGCGAAATAAAGCCCACTGTTGAGGGCGCCGGCATAGTGCTGGTTGGTGAGATTGGTGGCGTAGGCGGTCACGGCCCAGCTGCCGTGCTGCCACTCGAGCTGAGCGTTGAGGATGTCGCGCTGCTCGAGCCGGTCGCCGAGCGCCGGGCTTTCGAACAGCGTCGCCCACTGGGCACCGACGTGGCCGTAGTTCACGCGCGGCGTGATCGTGTCGTTCGCCGTCAGCGCGAAGGCGTATTCCGCGCCGACGTTGAAGGTGAAGTTGGGTGCATAGGTCTGGTCGCGGCCCTTGAGGTCGATGCAGGTCGCGCTGACCGGCCCGCTGACCGGATCGCACGCCACCACGCTCGGCACGCGGGGATCGCTGGCGAAGAAGTGGCCGAGGCTGCTGTGCAGGACGTTGACGCCGGCGTCGAGCGAGAAGCCGCCGAGGTGCAGCTCGGTTTCGGCCTCGAAGCCGTAGATCTTGGTCGTTCCGGGCACGTTGAGCTCGATGCCGAAGGTCGGGAACGTCGGATAGCCGATGATGACCTGGAAGTTCTTGTAGTTGTTATAGAAGCCGTCGATCGTCGTGCGTAGGTGCCCGTCGGCCCAATTACCCTTCCAGCCGGCCTCGAAAGAGGTGACCTTCTCCGGCTTGAATGGCGCCGGCAGACCCAGGCCGACCGGGACGTTGAGCCCGCCCGGACGGAAGCCGGTGGCGACGAAGCCGTAGAGGTACTGGCTCGGACTGGCCTGCCAGCCAAGCGAGACCTTGTAGGAGAAATTGTCCGACTTGGTGGTCTGGTCGTCGCGGATGTAGAGCCCGTATTGCATGACATCGACGTGATTGGTCGAGCGGCTGGCGGTGTAGCGGCCGCCGACCTCGAGCTTCAGGGTGTCGGTGAAGTTGAAGCCGAGCTGGCCGAATGCGGCGAGCGAACGTTCGGGGTTCACGCCCTTGAGCTGGTAATGGCACGCGGGCACCTGCGCCGCGGTAAACGGATAGCACAGGTTAATGTCGAAATTGTCGTAGGGCTCGGGAAAAGTA
>DATJHD010000382.1:0-3814 GCA_035494275.1 Croceibacterium sp. | reverse complement strand
TTGCGCGCGGTCGCGGCGGCGGGCGGGTTCGCCACGGTCATCGCCAAGGGCGAGCGCGATGCCGGCACTTTGCTGATAACCTGTTGCGAACACGGCAAAAACTACCGCGCCTACGAGCGCATGCCGCGTCCGGAAGGCGGTCGCGCGTGGACCCTCACCAGAACGCAGGATCCGGAAGATCCCGAGGAATTTGCCGCCTATCTCGAGCGCCGCGGGCGCCAGGATAGCGATTTATGGATTGTCGAACTGGATATCCCGGATGCGGAACGGTTCATCGATTCATCGGGAACCCTGAATTGACTCAATGCTGCGGGTGCGAAAAGGAGCCCTCGCTTCCACAAGCGCGGGTGCCCGGACGGCGATAAGGCCGGGGGATCACCGGGCGCCAGACGGGGGGCAGCCGGCAGGCACGGAATCGATCGCGCTAGTTTCCTGGCGATCGCCGACCTGCGCAGGCGCTCACCGCCGAGAGTGACGGGATTGATGCAGTTTTTCAGCTTCCGCGGCGCGATGACCGTCGCCGCGATGATTGTCACGAGCCTCCTGGGCACGGCGCCGAGCGCTGCCTGGGCACACGGTTCCGCCGCCGCAGTCGCCGCCCCGCAGCCGCTCGGGGCCATTCCGGTCAACGCCGTGAGCGCAGGGGCTCAGCCGATGGCAGCCTCGCCGGCCGCCGTCACGCCGGCACCCGCGCCGACGACGGGCAGCGCGTGGATCGCCCAAGGGACGGTGCTCGACCCGAACGCACGGCCTGTCGCGCAGACCGCGCCTGCACCCGGCCCGATCGCCATGGCGCTTGCCACCGGCACCCTTCACGTCGCTTCGCTGTCGGAACTGGTCGGCGACATGCCGGTCGCCGGTGATACGGCCCTCGCTCCCGACATGAAGTGCCTCGCGCAGGCGGTCTACTTCGAAGCACGCGGCGAGCCGATCGAGGGTCAGCTGGCGGTCGCCGAAGTGGTGATCAACCGGGCGAGGTCAGCCCAGTATCCCGACAGCTATTGCGACGTGATCACCCAGCCGGCGCAGTTCTCCTTCGTGCGTCGCGGTCGGATCCCGTCGGCCGATGAGAGCTCCGAGGCCTGGCGGCGCGCCGTCGCCATTGCCGAGATCGCGCAGAACAGCCTGTGGCGCAGCCGTGCCGAGGGGGCGATGTATTTCCACGCGACTTACGTGAACCCGACCTGGGCGCACCAGAAGGTCGAGCTGGCGCAGATCGACACGCACATCTTCTATCGCTGATCCCCGCCTGGCGAGGGAGAGCGGCTAGCCGGCGAGCTCGACCCATACGGGGGCGTGATCGCTGGCTTTCTCGCGCCCGCGGTACTCCTTGTCGACGCCGGCCTTCACGAGGCGGTCGGCGGCTTCGGGCGAGAGCAGCAGGTGATCGATGCGAAAGCCGTGGTCGCGTTGCCAGGCGCCGGCCTGGTAGTCCCAATAGGTCCACACGCCGCCCCTCGGGTTGAGGGCCGCCAGCGCATCGGTCCAGCCGTCGTTGAGAAGGCGGGCGTAGGCGGCGCGCGATTGGGGTTGCATCAGCGCGTCGTTCGCCATCGCCTGCGGCGACCAGACGTCGCGGTCATAGGGGATCACGTTAAAATCGCCGACGACGACCGTCGGCCGCTCGCGCGCCAGCAGCTCGGCCAGGCGCGCGCGCAGCCGCTCCATCCATGCGAGCTTGTAGTCGAACTTCGGCCCCGGCTGCGGGTTGCCGTTGGGCAGGTACAGGTTGACCACGCGCACGCCGCGAATGTCGGCTTCGATGAAGCGCGCCTGTTCGTCCTCGGGGTCGCCCGGCAAACCGTGTACGACTTCCAGCGGGTCCTCGTTGTCGGCGAGAACGGCGACCCCGTTGAACCCCTTCTGCCCGTGCCATGCGGCGCGGTAGCCGATGGCCTCGAAGTCCGCTGCCGGGAAGTCGGCGTCCTGGCACTTGATCTCCTGCAGACAGGCGACCGACGGACGCGTTTCCTGCAGCCACTCGAGCAGGCGCTCGCGTCGCGCCCGGATTCCGTTGATGTTGAAGCTGGCGATCCGCACCTTGTCCGTCCTTTGCGGCGGACTCTAGATGCCGAAGCTGGAACCGCAACCGCATCCGGCGGTGGCGTTGGGGTTCTCCACCTTGAACGCGGCGCCGCCAAGCGATTCCACGAAATCGACCGTGCTGCCGGCAACGAGGTCGAGGCTCACCGGATCGACCACGAGCCGCACGCCGTCGGTTTCGCTGACCGCGTCGTCGCTGTCGGTCGCGTCCGCCAGATCGAACTTGTACTGGAAGCCCGAGCAGCCGCCGCCTTCGACGGTCAGGCGCAGGATGGCCGGCTTGCCCTGGCGCTGGGCAATCCACCCGATGCGCCTGGCCGCGGCGGGCGTGAGAGTGAGCGCGTTGGTCATGCCCCCGATGTAGGGTCGAGGTGCGCCGGCCTCAAGCCGTCTGGATGTACTGCCGCATATGCTCGGCTTCGGCGCTGATCTCGTCGATCCGCGCCTTGACGATGTCGCCGATCGAGATGAACCCCACCATCGCGCCGACGTTCATCACCGGCAGGTGGCGGATCCGGCGTTTCGTCATCAGCGCGAGGGCGTCGAGGAAGCTCGTGTCCGGCGAGATCGTGACCGGCGGCGAGGTCATCACTTCGCCGACCTGCAGGTCGAGACACTGCGCGCCCTCCTTGGCGAGGCGGTAGAGCACGTCGCGTTCGGAAAAGATTCCGGCGACTTGCCCGCCCTGCATGACCGGCAGCGCGCCGATGCGCCTTTCGGCCAGCAGCTGCACCGCCTGGCGCACGGTCGCGCCGGCCGGGCAGGTGACGATTTCGGCAGGGTCGCGGGCGGCGATCAGTCGAGCGATGTCCATGACACTCTCCCACTTTATGCGGCTCATTGTGCCACAAACCGGCCCAAGGCGCGAATCATTGAGCGGCGAGCCGTTGCCAGCATGGCGTCAAATCGCCATCTGGCGCGCATGACAGGTCCACGCCCCTCGCCGCTGGACGAGCCGCGCACCGCCGCCCACGCGTGGCGGCGATACCGGCGCATCCTTAAAGCCATGACCGCTTTTTCCCTGGTGCTGATCGCCGCGGTGTTCGGGGTCCTCTACGCCCTCGGCGCGGTGGTTTCCGTTGACATGCTGGTGGCCGCGGCCATCGGCACTTTCCTTACCGTGATGCTGATGTCGGCGCTCATGGGACTGGTGTTCCTGTCGAGCGGCACGGGACACGACGAATCGATAGCCGACCCGCTCAACGACGACGCCGAAGGTCCTGGCCGCTGGCCCTGAGGCGATGTTGCTCGACGGGCACTCCGCCGATCAGGTGCTCTTGGATGATCCGCTCGAGCACTTGTTCGGTGCAGCCGTGATACCAGACGCCGTCGGGCCAGACGACCGCGATGGGGCCGGCGGCGCAGATCTGCAGGCAATCGGCCTTGGTCCGCTGCACACCACCTGCCCCTGTCAGGGCGAGCTCCTTGATCCGCCTCTTCAAGTATTTCCACGAACGCTCGCCGACCTCGCGTCGGCAGCACTCGCCCTTCTCCGACATGCAGCAAAGGAAGATGTGGCGCCGGATCGTCTCGCCGCCGATGGTGGCCAGCGCGGCTCCGGCCTTGGCCAGCTCGTCGGGCGGCGCGGGAGGAATGGCGGCCGGACCCTTAGCCCTTCTTGCCGGCGATGCGGGCGATCTCGGCCTGGACCATCCGGTCGACGATCCCCGGCAGATGGCTTTCCAGCCACTCCGCCAACATCGGGCGAAGCAGGTCCCGTACAAGGCCTTCGAGCGACGTTTCCCCGGAGCGAACGATTTGTGGCTGTGCG
>DATJHD010000381.1:0-5090 GCA_035494275.1 Croceibacterium sp. | reverse complement strand
TGCGGCGTCGAGCGCACGCCGAGCGCCCCGGAAGTCGCCAAAGCTACCGCCTGATCACAACGCTCACGGAGAGGAAAACCCCATGAAGAAGTTCGTCAACGATCCCGCCCAGTTCGTGCCCGAGTTCATGAAGGGCATCGCCGATGCCAACCCCGATCTCTTGAGCTTCACGCCCGAGTTCCAGATGATCACCCGCAAGAGCGGGCCGAGCAACGCGAAGGTCTCGGTCGTGCAGGGCTCGGGCTCGGGCCACGAGCCGGCGCACGTGATGGCGGTCGGTCCGGGCATGCTCACCGGCGCCTGCCAGGGGGCGGTGTTCGCCGCCCCGCCGGTCGACGCGTGCTACGAGACGATCAAGGCCTGCGCCAGCGACGCCGGCGTGCTCGTTCTGGTCAACAACTATCAGGGTGACCGCATGGCGTGGGACATGGCGACCGAGATGGCGGTGGCCGAAGGGATCAACGCCAAGCAGTTCTGGATCAACGACGACGTCGCGGTGAAGGACAGCCTCTATACCGTCGGCCGCCGCGGCGTGGCCGGCAACTTCTTCGTCATCAAGTGCTGCGGCGCCGCCGCCGAGGCCGGCCAGAGCCTCGACGAGGTCTATGCCATCGCCGACAAGGTCAACAACAACGTCCGCACGATGGGCGTCGCGCTGACCAGCTGCATCCCGCCGGCCAAGGGCACGCCGATCTTCGAGATCGGCGACGACGAGATGGAAGTCGGCGTCGGCATCCACGGCGAGCCCGGCCGCCGCCGCGAGAAGATCCATCCGGCCAACCAGATCGCCGACGAGCTGTTCGACGCCGTCAGCCAGGACATCCCGTTCAACTCGGGCGACCGGGTGGCGATCATGGTCAACGGCCTCGGCGGGACGCCGATCACCGAGCTCTACGTGCTCTACGCCCGTGTCCACGAGCGCGCCGAGCAGGCCGGATACAAAGTCGTGCGCAACTACGTCGGCGAGTACTGCACCAGCCTCGAGATGGCCGGCGCCTCGGTGACCATCCTGCGCCTCGACGACGAGCTCGAGAAGCTGCTGGCCGCCCCGGCGGAGTGCGCCGCACGCATCTTCTGAGCCGTTCCTCGCGCGAAACAGGAAAGGGCGCGGTCCCCGCAAGGGATCGCGCCCTCGCTTTTTGCCGGCGGGAGGCAAATCCGTTAGCATTCGGGCCGCCCGCGCCGGTCAGCGGAGCGTAAAGAAGGACACGCCATGGCCGCCTGCTTTCGCTACATCGTCGATGACGTCGGCGAGGCCATTGCCTTCTACACCAGCCATCTCGGCTTCACGCTTGAGATGCATCCCGCACCCGAGTTTGCGGAAATCTCGCGCGGCGACATGCACCTTTATCTCTCGCACCCGTCGAGCAGGGGCGGCGGCGCCATGCACGAGGGCGAGCGGCAAAAGCCCGGCGGCTGGAACCGCATTCATCTCGCCGTCGACGACCTCGACGGCATGAGCGCACGATTGCGCTCGGCCGGCTGCACCTTTCGCGGCGAGGCCGTGCAAGGGGTCGCCGGCAAGCAGGTCCTGCTCGAAGACCCGTCGGGCAACCTCATCGAACTGTTCGAGCCCACCACCAGAGCCTATCGCGCGCCCGGAAGCGACACGGGCCCCTAGCGCGGAAAACAGCGCCCCTGGCGGTGAAGATTTCGCACCACGGTACTCGATTGTGTTGCAAATCATGCAATAGCTGCTTTACTCTTCGCAATTGCACAATTTATTGCACTGCACCATGAAGCCCCTGGAAGGCAGCCCGCGCTGTCCCAGCAGGGGAAGAACGATGAGCACTTTTGTCACCCGCGCCTTGGCAGCCTTTGCGGCGGCTTCACTGAGCGGCGCCCTCCTCGGCGTCGTGCTGGTCAGCCCCGCGATCGTCTGAGCCAAAGCTTGCACACCACAAGCGACGGGCGCCCTTTAGGGCGCCCGTCTTTGCGTTCTGCCGGCCGTCAGTTCCCCGGCGGCTCGGCGATCTGCTGGGTCCCGTCGGCGAGCTTGCCGACCTGGCGCGCTGCCGCCTGCTCCGGTGTACCGGGCGGTCGATGGTAGGCGCCGACCGGCTCGACCGGGAAGGGCTTGCCGGTCACCGGATTAGGGTAATGGAACGGCACGATCCAGTAGGCGGGATAGGTGAGGTAGACGGTGCTCGGCGGCAGGTCGGGCGGCGGGTCGAACTTGTCGGGCCAGGTGTTGTTGAGCGCGTCATGCCCCCAGCCCTTCCAGCTGGTGTACATCGTGAACGGCCCGCTCTCGCGCTTGAACTTCCAGACGCCGCCTTCCTTGCTGAACTCGTCCTCGTAGAGCGGCAGGCCCCAACCGCCGACGCTCATCACGAAGGCGCGGCTGCGCACCCAGGCGGTCCGGCCGTCGGGCGAGATGTCGACGATCGGCTGGAACTGCATGTGCTGGGCCAGCAGCCCTTCCTTCGGCCCGTCGGGCCCGAACGCGCCGTGCATGTATTCGAGCACGCGCTTGCGGCCGACGAAGATGCCGCGCCCGCCGATTTCCAGCGTCGCGTCATCGGCGAAGAGCTCGGAAAGCTGGGTCCACTGACCCTTGTCGACGAAGTAGCCGTAGGCGCGCTGGACACGCTCGACGGCGTTCATGTCCTCGAGCCGGGTGATCCGCTTGTCGAGCGCGTCGAGGCGCTGCTCGGGGGTTTGCGCCTGCTGCGCCCAGGCAGGCGTGGCGGTCACGGCGAGTAGGGCGGCGAGGAGGGCTTTGTTCATCACTTCCTCCCCACGACGTCGTCGGCCGGCTCGGGAATGTCGGCGAGCGACCGGCCGGTGACCGGGTTCTTGTAATCGAATGGCGGGATGTAGGCGCCGGGGAACGCACGATAGACTTCGCTTGGCGGCCGGTCGGGCGGGAACAGCGCGCTCGGCCCATCCATCGGGATTGCCGACTTGGTCCAGCCGAGGTCGTAATCGGTCTCTGCCGTCACGTAGAAATGCAGCTTGGCAATCTTCCATACGCCGTTCTGCTTGACGTACTCGTTCTCGTACACGCCGACGCCCCACACGCCGTTCTGGCCCGGCTCGGCGAGCATGATCATTCCCTGCCAGCGCGCCCTCGCCGAGAGGCCGTCGTCGGCGACGGTGATCACCGCCTGCAGCTGCATGTGATTGTTGAGGCGGCCTGCCGCGAGGCCTTGCGGTCCGAACAGGAGCATCGCCCGGCGGATATGCGGCACGCCGATGTACACCCCGCGCTGGCCGTATTCGAAGCTGCCATCGGCCGCGAACAGGTCAGCCGCCTGGTCCCACAGGCCCTTGTCGAAATAATAGCCGTAGGTCGCCTGAAGGTTCTCGATCGCGTCCTGGTCTTCAAGCAGGGCGACGCGGTGCCGGTAGGCGGCGATGCGCTGCTCGACCGATTGGGCGTGCGCCGGAACGGCGATCGCGAGCGCGGCGAAAGCGAGCCACGCGCGCTTCATCGCGGCGTCTCCACCCGCTTGCCGGTCACCGGGTTCGCCGCATGGAACGGCGGCACGAAGGTGTCGGGGAACGGCTTGTAAGCCACGGTCGGCGGGCGGTCCGGCGGGAACTCGATGCTGGCCTGGCTGCGCACGAGGCCTTCGCCCGGCCTGAGCCTCGCCCAGCCCTTCTCGTAAGGGGCGATGAAGTTCACGTAGAGGTGCAGCGACTTGATCCGCCAGATCCCGTCCGCGCCCTTTTCGTAGGTATTCTCGTAGATCCCGTCGCGCCATTCAGCGTGCTGCTTGTATTGCCCGAGCATCCCGAGGTCGCGCCAGCGCGCGCGGGCGCTGCGGCCGTCGGAGGCAACGTCGATCACCGGCTGCAGGGTGATGAACTCGTTGAGCTGGCCATAGACCAGCCCCGGCTGCCCGCCGCCACGCTTTTCCAGGTAGTCGTGGATGCGCCGCTTGCCGACATAGACGCCGTCGAGGCCTATCTCGATCGTGCCGTCGTCGGTAAACAGGTCGGCCGCATCCTGCCACAGGCCCCGGTCGACGTAGTAACCGAACGCGCGCTGCAGCTTTTTGACCGCGCGAACGCCTTCGAGCTTCTCGACACGCAAGGTCAGCGCATCGATCTGCGCGCTGACGTCGTCGGCCGCGGCCGGGGCGGGAACGGCGAGCGCCAGGACGGCAAGAGCAGCAAGAGCCCTCATTTCTTCGGCAACGCGAAGGCCCGGATGACGAACGGGTCCGGGCTCTGGTCCTTGAGCTTGGGGTCCAACATGTATTCGATCTTGCCTTCGATCACGTGCGCGACACCGGGCGTCACGGTCACCCCGACGGAGCTGTCGAGCCCGGTCGCGAGCGGCGTGATCGTCGCCTTGTCCGCGCTGACGTCGACCAGCGTCACGCGCCCGCCAGGCCCCTCGGCCTGGATGAACCGATTGCCGCCGAGCGCGCGCAGCCCGTCCGGGCCGTTGAGCGGCAGGCTGGTCGTGAGCGTGGTCAGCTTGTTGAACGAGCCGTCGGCCTTGCGCTCGACGCGCTGGAAAAGCTGCTTCCTCACGTTGTTCACGTAGATCGCCCCGTCGCCGGCAATGGCGATGCCGTCGATGCCGACGAGGTCGGCGCTCCTGGCGAACAGCTCCAGCTCGTTGGCGTGCGGCCGCAGCACGAAGATGCGCCCGGCGAGGGTCTCGGTCGCCCAGACATTGCCATGGGCGTCGATCGCGATGTCGTTGCAGGCGGCGGGGCCGTCGCTCGGGAATGCGTAGACCGCCGACAGCTGGCCGGTCTTCAAGTCGAAGGCGCGCAGCGCCGAGGTGCCGGTCTCGCGCTTGAAGATGTTCGGGTTGTCGCACGCCCACAAGAGGCCGTGCCTGTCGTCGGCGAACACGCCGAACAGCGACCTCAGGCCGTTGTGCGCGTCGGGCACGATCCACGGCTCGGCCGTCTTCGCGCCGGCGAGGGCACGATAGATCGTCCCGCCATTGCTGCCGTTGTAGAGGTTGCCGGCCGCATCCGAGGTGATGCTTTCGGGATAGACCCGGCTGCCGTCGATCGTCACGTCGGCGGGAGCAGGCGAGGGCGGCACCGTCGCGCAGGCCGCGAGCGTCAGCCCCGCCAGCCAGGTGCAGCCTCGTCTCATCCCTGACCTCCCCGAACGAT
>DATJHD010000380.1:0-8347 GCA_035494275.1 Croceibacterium sp. | reverse complement strand
AGAAGATCGCGGCGCGCCCGACCGGGCAAGCCAGGCCGGTTGCGGCGGTCTCGCTGCTGTTCATGGACATGGCGAAGCGCGACGGCGTGCTGGCGGGGATCGGCGATCACTACCGCCTCGTCGACGTGCCATGGTGCGCCGCCGAGCAGTACCCGCGCCTGGCGCTCGGCGTGAACGACGTTTCGCTGTTCGAGCGGACGCTGCCGTGGGACCACGCCGCCGGCGCGCTGTGGCTCAACGAGGCGGGCGGGCGGTGCGCCCGCCTCGACGGCTCGGCCTACCGGGTGGACGACTGGCAGCGAAAGGGGCTGCTCGGGGCCGCCAGTCCCCAACTGTGGGACGAAATGGCGCAAAGGCTGGCGGAGCTGCCGGATTGAGCCTCGCCGGCACGGAGAGGATCCGACGCTAGATCACGCTCTCAAGCCATCCCTTGAGCTGGCTCTTCGGCGCGGCGCCGAGCTTGTGGGCGACCGGCTTGCCGTCCTTGAACAGCACCATCAGCGGGATCGACTGGACGCCAATCTGGCCGGGGACTTGCGGGTTCTCCATGATGTCCATCTTGGCGATGGTCACACGGTCACCGAGTTCTTCGGCAATCTCCTCGAGCGCAGGGGCGATCATCTTGCACGGCCCGCACCAGTCGGCCCAGAAATCGACCAGCACCGGGGTCGAGGAATCGAGCACGTCGGCCTGGAAGCTGGCATCGGTCACGGCTTTGGTGGGCATCGAGGGACTCCTGCTATTTCCGCCAATCTAGGGCCGCGGCACGCGGTTGCAACGGCTCACCGGGCAAAGCTTTCCTCGCGCTCCGCCAATCCGGCCTTGTGCTGCTCGATCACGTCTGGCGGGATCGGCACGAGGAGGGGTGCCTGCGTGTAGAGGACCGCGGTCGCGATTTCCCGGCCCGGATAAATGGCTTCGAGCGCCATGGCATAGGCGGCCATCTGCCTCAGCGTGGCCAGGGGCACCCCGTCGAGGCCGGACGGCGGCCGACGAGCGGTCTTGAAATCGACCACCAGCACACGCTCGCGCCCGATCAGCAGCCGGTCCGCCGTGCCGGCAATGACCTGGCCACCGACCGTCGCGGCAAGGGGCGCTTCGGCCAGGGCGGCGGGCGAGAACAGGGCCTGCCAGCCGGGCTCCGACAGCACCGCCAGAGCGGACCGGAGCATGGCCTCGCGCTCGCTCTCGGCCACCTCGCCGGCCTGTCGCGCCAGCCACGCGCGCGCCCTGCCCTCGCGCTCTTGCGGGGCGAGCTCGGGCAGGCGTTCGAGCAGCTTGTGAATGAGCACGCCGCGCCGGGCGGCAAACGCGTCCGCGCCCGGCGGGAACGGCGGCTCGGCGCTTTCGTCCTGCCCCGCCGACGAGGGCGCCAGCGGCCGCGGCGGGCGTGGCTCGGGGCCGATCGGCGTGGTCGCCCACAGCGGAAGGGGCTTGCGGTGGGGCTCGGCGGCGTCTGTCGCCGGCGCGATCACGCCTGCGCCCATGCCGCGAACATGCCGCGCGCCCCAGATCTCGTCGACCGCAGGTTCCCCGTCGAACAGCGGCTTCAGGCGGGCATACCAGCTGTCGGGCGCCGGCTCCTTCTCCCCCTTGAGCAAGGCGCCGCCAACGAACAGGGCCTCCTCGGCGCGCGTCATCGCGACGTAAAGCAGCCGCCAATGCTCCTGCCGCTCGGCGGCCGCCGCTTCTGCTTCGGCAGCGGCGATCCGGCCGACCTTTTCCTCCTTCGCGAGGTCCGGCAGCGGCACCGTCCGGCCACCGCCGCCGGGCAGTTCCTCGGCCAAGGCGAGCCCGCGCGTCGGCGAGCGGTCGGGATTGCCGGTCGCATCGGCCAGAATCACGATCGGCGCCTGCAGGCCCTTAGAGCCGTGCACGGTCATCACCCGCACCAGCCCTTCACCGGCACCCGCCTCGCGCTTCAGCTCGTCCTCGCCGGCATCGAACCACTGAATGAAGCCCTCAAGGCTCGGCGTGTGGGTACCGGCGTAGGCCAGCGCGGCGTTGAGCAGCTCGTCGACCGGATCGTTCGCCTCGCGCCCCAGGCGCGAGACCAACTTGCGCCGGCCTTGCCACGGCCCGACCAGCAGCCAGTGCAGCAGCGCCTGCGGCGGCTCGAAATCGGCGCGGGCGAGGAGCGTCCGCAGTTCATCGGCGACGCGCATCGCCTCTGGCTCATCGCTGCGCCGCAAGTGATCCCACAGCGTCACGTGCTTGTCGCGGTAGCCGTGCTCGAGCAGCTGCTCCTGCGTCCATCCGATCAGCGGCGAGACCAGCAGACAGGCGAGGCTGAGATCATCGAGCGGCTGCGCGGCGAAGCGCAGGGCAGCCATCAGGTCCTTGACCGCCAGCGGCGCGCCGAGCCGCAACCGGTCGACGCCGGCAACGGGCACGCCGGCTGCGTGCAACCGCGCGACAATCAGGCCGGCGAGCTCGCGCCGCTTGCGCACCAGGACCATGATGTCCCCGGGCCCGGCGCGGCGTTGATGACCCTTCACCAGCACGAACCCGTCGCGCAGCCAGGCTTTCACCTGCGCCGCGATGTTGTCCGCCATGGTCCGCTCGGGGCCGGGCAGCCAGCTGTCGGGCGCTTCGGGTTCGTCCTCCTCGTCCGCGTCCTCGCCGCCGACGGGGTGCCAGAGCGTCACGAGGCCGGGCCGTTCATCGCCCCTGTGCGGCTCGGGCGGCTCATGCAGGCCGAACGATTCGTGGCCGATAGCCTCCAGCGCCTCATCGACGAAATCGAGCACCGGCTGCGCGGTGCGGTACGATCGACCGAGCCCGAGATCCCTCAACTGGCGGGCGTCGGGATCGTTGGCCGCCACACCGGCCATCGCTTCGGCAAAGCGTCGCTTCGCTGCTTCGAAGTGCTCGGGACTGGTACCCTGGAAGCGAAAGATCGCCTGCTTGTAGTCGCCGACCGCGAACACGGTGCGCAGCTTGTCGTCGCGTTGCCCGGCGCCGACGAAGAACTCGTCGGTCAGGGCGTGGATGATGTCCCACTGCGCTTCGTTTGTGTCCTGCGCCTCGTCGATCAGGATGTGGTCGAACTGGCGGTCGAGCTTGAAGCGAATCCAGTCGGTCATCTCCTTCCTGGTCAGGAGCGCGGCCGCCTGGCGGATCTGGTCGTCGAAGTCGATCAATCCCTCGCGCGCCTTGGCCTCGTCCCACGCGAGGGCGAAACGCCGGCCGACGGTGAGCGCCGGAACGAGCATGTCGGCCAGGGCGAGACGTGCGACCTGCTCGCGGATCGCCTCCAGCGATTGGCGCACGCGCTCGACCATGGCGGCATAATCGGCGTCGAGCTTGGCGAGATTCTTCAGCCACTTCGGCTCGCCCTTCTGGGTGAAGAGGGCTTTGGTCAGCTCCGCGCAGCCATCGACGCGCGCTTGCCCCTTGCCCGCCAGCCACGCCTCGATCGCAGCGATGCACTTCTCTGCCGACGAAGCGCCCCACGCCCGGTTGATCTCGAGGCACCGCTTGAGGGCCGCACAATCGAACACGTCGTCGTCGCACAAGGCGACAATGCTCTCCGGCCCCGCATCGGGCGCGATCCCGATCAATTGCCGCACGCGATCGTCGAGCGGCTCCTGCCAGCTTCCTGGACCCAACCACATGGCGCGCGCTTCGGCGCATCGCATCAGCCACTGGCGCGCGCCGTCCGGGCCCCAGCGCACGCTGAGCATCTCGAGCGCTTCGAGCAGCCGGCCTTCGCGGCGCTCCTCCCACTCGATCAGCAGGTCGGCGAGGATGCGATGGGCGAGCAGGTCGCGGTCGCGATCCTCCATCGGCTTGGTGCCGGGGATCAGGCCCGCCTCCTCGGGGAAGGCGGCGAGCAGCCATTGCGAGAACGCATGGATCGTGTCGATCCGCAGGCCCCCGCCGGGACAATCGAGCACTTGGGCGAACAGGGCGCGGGCGCGGGCGATGGTCTCCAAATCGGCCCTCTCGCCGATGCTGGCGAGGTCCCGCGCAAGCTCCGCCTCCGGCATGCGCACCCAGTTCGCCAGCACCTCGTTGACCCGCGTCGCCATCTCCGCCGCGCCGGCCCTGGTGAATGTGAGGCACAGGACCTGCTCCGGCGCGACTCCCCTGGTCAGCAGCAGCCGCAACACCCGCGCCGAGAGCACCTGCGTCTTGCCCGTGCCCGCCGAGGCCGACAGCCATACGCTGTCGCGCGGATCGACCGCTTGCGTCTGCTCGTCCCTCAGCGGATGAACTTGTCCCGGGTTGCCTGGACCGCTCATGGCCGAGCTCCCCGCCCGAGCCATTCGTCGAGCCGCATGAGCTGGTCGAAAGTATCGTAGCCCGGC
The DNA here is from genome assembly GCA_035494275.1 of Croceibacterium sp. Classification (GTDB taxonomy): domain Bacteria; phylum Pseudomonadota; class Alphaproteobacteria; order Sphingomonadales; family Sphingomonadaceae; genus Croceibacterium_B. Next base: position 4,034 of record DATJHD010000380.1, on the reverse strand, counting down.
GCGTTCGGATTGAGTCGCGCGGTGAAGGGCTGGTCGCCGAGAATCCAGTAGTCGAGCGCCTCGTCGAGATAACGCTCGGCTTCCGGCAGGAAGTCATCGGGCGCGATGCCCTTGCGCTTGCCGTCGACGAGGATCGGTGTCGTGCAATAGCCAAAGCCCGTCTCGCTCTTGCTCGACTTGCCGAGCGACCAGTATTCGAACGCCACCGGCTCGCCCTGCAGCCCTTCGAACCCCCCGCACCGCGCCATCAGCCCGATCGTGCCGAGCTGCAGCGCAAAGCCATCGATCACCTGCTGCGCGCTCGGCGGGCCGCCGGTCTTGTAGTCGACGATCGCCAGGGTGCCGTCCTCGAAGCGGTCGATGCGGTCGGCCTTGCCGAAGATCTCGACCCCGCGGTGCTCCATCTTGCCCCATGCCTCGAACAACACAGGCTTGCGGCCCGGGTCGGCGGCAATGGCCTGCTCGATCCATTCGAGCGCCTTCGTGAGCCGCGGACGCCACAAGGCGCGCATGAGCGGGTGGTGGTTCATCCGCATGAGCACCTCGTCAGCCACCTCGGCCATCGGGCGCCCGGTCTTGTGCCAGCTTTCGAGCACCTCGTGCGCCGCGGTTCCGCGCCACGCAGCCGAAGGCTCGGCGTCGAGCGGATCGAGCGGCTTCAGCCGCAGGATCGCCGAGGCGTAGAACTGGTACGGGTCGGAGCGCAGACGGTCGAGCGCGGTGACGCTGATGGCCACCTTGCGTTGCGCAGCGCTTGGGCGCGGTTCGGGGCGCGGATAGGGCGGCGCAGGATCGCCGTCGTCGAGCGAGCGGGCGAGCGCGAGCGTCTCGCCATCGGTGCTCTCGCCGGCCGCCTTGCGGCCGAGCAAGGCCTTGACACGCAGCAGGAAGCGCGAGGGGATCGCCGGCCCCTGCACGTCGCGCGCCGAGCGGCTCAGCACCACCTCGGGCGCGCCGAGGAGGCCAGCGAGGTCGTGCGCCGCCAGGCCGATGCGGAAATCGGCGCCCGGCACCCCGAGCGCGCGCAGCACCGCCGGGGCCAGCAGCGGGTCGAGCGCCGGCGTCGCCGGCCAGGTGCCCTCGTTGAGGCCGGCGCAAATCACGAGGTCGGCGCGCGTCATGCGCGCTTCGAGGAGGCCGTAGATCGCCACCCGCGGGTGGCCGCCATAGGGCGGGCGCACCGCGACCTGGTCCATCGCGTCGCGCAAGGCCGCCGGAAGCTCGCCCGGTTCGATCGTGAAACCGGTCCCGCGCGCGTGGAGCCGCAAGTCCTCGACCAGGGCGGAAAGCGCGCGTCCGTCCTCGCGGCCCCACAGCCCGGTGCCGCACAGCGTCTCGCCGGCCGTCACAAGCGTGTCGAGCAGGTCCGCCAGCGACTGCGGTTCCTTTGCCATCAGCGGCGCCAGGATCGCTTCGACCTCCGCCCACCAGCGTTGCGCCTGGGCGCCGGCTGCGAGCTCGCGCAACGGCGCCAGCCCCGGTGCCGGTCGCGGCCCGCGAAGCGCCAGTTCCAGCGCGCGGGCCTGCTCCAGCCACGCGGCCCTGCCCTCGCCCGCGCGGACCAGCGGGTGCTCGAGCAGCGCCATCAGCGGCACCGGAGCGGCCTGCTCGGCGGCGACTTCGGCGAGCAGCAGGAACAACCTTCCGGCGGTGGTCTGCGACATCATCTCGCCGGCGGAATCGTCCGCCTCGATGTTCCACCGTCGCAAGTGCTGCACCACGCGGCGGGCGAGGCCGCGGTCGGGCGTCACGACGGCGACGCGCTTTTCGGGCTCGGCCAGCGCCTGCCGCACCAGCAGCGCGACCGCCTGCGCCTCCTCCTCGGGACTGGTGGTCTCGAGCAGCCGGACACCCGAGAGCCGCCGCGCGTCCGCCGGCAAGTCGACCCATGCCTTGCTTGCCTCGGGCGGCAGGAACAGGTTGGAGATCGCGTGGCTGCGCTCGGGCGAGCGCCTGCCCAGCCCGGCGCGGTGCCACGACTGCACCTCGCCGCGCGCCACGCCCATGCGATTGAGCAGCAGTTTCAGGTGGTATTGCGGATGGGTGACCGCGTCGCCGCGCGCCAGCGGCGGGTCGGCATCGGGTGCGCCGGCGTTGCCCAGCTCGTCCCACACCTCGTCGGGCATCGCCAGGTCGAAGTCCGGCAGGATCACGGCGCCTTGCGGCAGCTCGGAAATGACCCGCAACAGCCCGGCCAGGGCCGGGGCGGCGCTGGTCACGCCCGCGGCGACGATCGGTGTTGAGGGAGGCTCTGCGCGCCATTGCTCGGCCGCATGGGAGAACAGCCGGTTGCGTCGCTTCGCCGCGTCGATCTCGCCGCACGCCCGCAACTCCGCGAGCCACATCGCGTGGACGGCGACGAACAGCCTGGTGTTCTCGAGCCAGTGCCCGGCCATCTCGGCGAAAACCGGCTGCACGCGTTCCCCGAACAGCGCCTCGGGATCGATGTCCTCCACCAGCAGGCGGTCGATGGCCCGGGCGACCTGTTGCGCCATGCGCAGGAGAGCCGCGCCGCGCGGCGGTTCGCGGTTCAGCGCGGCCATGGCCGACGGTAGGAACTGGGTCAGCTTGAACAATCGCCGCGTCGGGTCGGCCGCCGGCGGGATAGCCACGCCCGTGCCCAGCGGATCGAGCAGCGGCCCGAGCGTCTCATCGATATCAAGATCGCCCACCACGGCCATCCGCGGCATCAGCAGGCCAGGGAGATCATCGCTGCCGCTCATCCTGATGAACGCCTCGCTCACCGTGCGCACCGCCCGGGTGCTCGGCAGCAGCAAGGTCAGGCGGGCGAGACCGATGTCCGGTTCGCAATAGCGCGGCGCCAGGCCGGCGACGAGCGCGTCGGCGAATCCCCGATGGGCTGCGATCGAATAGACTTGCGGTCCCCTCCGCTCCATCGGTCGCCCTCAGCTCTCCTTCAGGGCGGCCTCGGTCGGCGCGATCGCGGCGGGCGTGCCGACTTCGAACCACTGCCCGGTGAAGGCCACGCCGTAGAGCCGCCCTTCGTCGATCGCTCGATCCCACAGGATGTTCGTCGAGAAGGGGCCGGTGGGAGCGTCGCGCAGCAAGCGATGGCCAACCAGCTGGATTCCGCTGAAGATGAACGGGGCAATCCGGCCCGAGCGCCGCCGCGTGAGGCGCCCGCGCGTGTCCATCCAGAAGTCGCCCTCGCCGCGGTAATTGTGAGCGCCCCGGTGCGGCACCATGGCCAGCAGTGCGTCCATCCGATCGGCGTTCCACGCGGCGGACAAGTCGTGGAACACGTCACGCGGCCCATCGAGCCAGATGTTGTCGCTGTTGATGCAGAAGAACGGGTCCGGCAGCAGCGGCAATGCCTTCACCATGCCGCCGCCGGTCTCCAGCAGCCGGTCGCGCTCGTCGGACACGGTCACCAGCGGCGCCGCGCGCGAGGTCACGTGCGCCTCGAGCGCGTCGGCAAGGTAGTGGAGGTTGACCACCGCCCTGGTGATTCCGGCTTCCGTCAGCTTGTCGAGCGCGTGATCGATCAGCGGCTTGCCGGCCACCCGCACCATCGGCTTGGGTTGCGAGACCGTGAGCGGCCGCATGCGCTTGCCGAGCCCGGCGGCCAGCACCATCGCGGTGTCCGAGGCGAGATCGCTCACCGGATTTCGCCGCCACCGCTGTCGCGCAAATTCTGCGGGATGTTCTGCGCGAACCAGTCCGCGACGGGCTTCAGCGCGGGGTGCTTGAGATCGCGCTCCATGGCTTCCCACACCCTCGGGATGAACGCGAGGTAGCGCGGCTTGCCGTCGCGCTTCCACAAGCGGCTGAAGATGCCGACGATCTTGGCGTTTCGCTGCGCGCCGAGGCGGGCGTAATCGGCCTCGAAGTGCGCGTCGGCATCGACTTGCGCGAGGTAACGGTCGAGCATTGCCCGCTCGAGCGCGGGCGAGACATCGCGCCGCGCGTCCTGCAGCAGCGAGACGAGATCGTAGGCCGGGTGCCCGACCAGCGCGTCCTGGAAGTCGATCAGCCCCTGCTCGCCTTGCGGCAGGAGCATGATGTTCTCGGCA
>DATJHD010000379.1:0-5798 GCA_035494275.1 Croceibacterium sp. | reverse complement strand
GTTGTCGACGTGGAGGCCGAATTCCTCGCCCTCGCCGTAGCGGTTGAACAGCGGCGGGAAGACCGAATGCGGCAACGCCGCCGAGAGGAACGCGGCGTTTGCCATCAGCGCCGCGGTGACCTGCGCCTGCGCCGCCTGGGTCGCGGCACCCTGCTCGGGAAGCTGGCGGTTCTTCTTGACGCTCGCCGAGCCGGCGCCGCTTGTGGCGTTGCCGTCGACCCATTCTGCCGCGAGGACTTCTTCGCGCAGCGCCAGCGCGTCTTCGTGAGGGAGCACCCCGGGAATGGTCAGCAGCATCGCCGGCTCTCCTACAGCGTGACCGTCACGCTCGCGGTCGCCTGGCGCCCGGGGGCAACATAGCTGAACGGCGCGCCCGAGCGGTAGATCGCATCGTAGTAGCGCTTGTCGGTAAGGTTGGTCACGTTGGCGCGAAGCTCGATCCGATTGTCCAGGCGGTAACGGCCGACGAGATCGAACTTCCAGTAACCAGGCACCGAATTGCCGTTGGCGTCCAGCGTGCCGCCGAAGATGCGGCTGCGGTAGGTCGCCTGCCCGCCGAGCATGAGCCGTTTCGTCACGGCGTAGTTGGCGAGCAGGGCGAAGCTGTGCCGCGGCACGTTGGCGAAACGCCGGCCGACGATCGCCGGATCGGCGCTGGCGACGATCTTGGCGTCGAGGAACGTGTAGCCGCCGAACAGCGCCAGGCGGCTGGTCAGGTTTCCGCTGACGCCGAGCTCGAAGCCCTGGCTGCGCAGCTTGCCGACGTCGACAAAGACATTGTTGCCCTGGTTCTCGCGGGCATCGGTTTTGTCGATGCGGAAGGCGGCGGCGGTCAGCAGCAGGTGACCGCCGGCGGCTTCCCACTTGGCGCCGAGCTCCCACGCCTTGTTGTGCTCGGGTTGCAAGTCCTCGACGCCGACCACGCCGCCGTAGGTCGGGCTGGTGGAATCGAGCTGCTCGCCGCTGGGGTTCGCGCTCGTGGCGAAGCTGGCGTAGAGACTGACCGCCTCGACCGGCTTGTAGAGAAGGCTCGCCTGGAAGTTGAGAAAATCGACGTTCGATTCGACGTCGTACGGCGTGCCCCGGGTTTCGCCCTTCGCGCGGATATCGAAAGTGTCGTAGCGCGCGCCGAGCAGCAACTGCCACCTCTCGCCGAACTTGAGCGTGTCGAGCGCGAACGCCGACCAGCTGTCGACCTTGGTGGTGGCCGGCGGCACCGTCGGATCGACCACCGCTGGGATCTTGAAACCCAGGACCGGATCGGGATTGAACAGGTCGCGGGTGAAGCCGCTCGGCACGCCGACCTGGTTGCCCTGGTCCGTCTCGATGAAGGCCGGGAAGGCATAGCGCAGGTTGGTCACCTTTTCCCGGCTGAACTCCCCGCCGAGGACGACCTCGTGGCGGACCGCGCCGCTAGCGAAATCGAGGTTCATAGTGGTGATGTTGCCGAGGTACCTGGTGACGGCGTCGCGTTGCGCGGTGCCGGTGTCGACCACCAGCTCGCCCGGCATGAACCCGGCGGCGAGGTCGACCGGATCGTTCGCCACCACCCGCGGCGCGCGCGGCACGCTGACGACGTAACGGTTGGTAACCTCGCCATAGCGGGTCTGGCTGCGCAGCTTGACTTCGCTCGATGGATGCCATTCGATCGCGCCGGTAGCGATATCGGCGCCGTTCTTGAGAAAATCGCGGCCGACCGCGCCGTAGAAATTGTCCGGATCGACCTTGTACGGCTCGAGCGTCGCCGGATCGAACGGGTGGCCGTAATCGCTCATCCCGTTCGTGCGCAGGTAGTAGTAGTCGGCGTCGAGCGAGAGCGTCGGCGACAGCCTCCACGTCACCGCCGCTGCCGCGCCCCACCGTTCGTTGTCGACGTGGTCGCGCCCGGGAGTCCCGCCCGTGTGGTAGAGGCCATTAACCCTCAGCGCCACGCCGGGCGCCAGCTGGTAATTCGCATCGATAGTGGCGCGGGCCATGGCGGAGGAGCCGCCGGTCAGCTCGCCGACGACGAAGTCGCCGGCGGTCCGGGCCTTTTTGGATTCGAGCCCGACCGAGCCGCCGGTGGTGCCGCGACCCATGAAGGCGCTCGACGGGCCCTTGACGATTTCGACCTGCTCGACGGCGAAGATCTCGCGGCTGGACACGCCGGGATCGCGCTGCCCGTCGATATAGACGTCGTTCCTCGCCTCGAACCCGCGGATGAAAATGCGGTCCCCGAAGGCGTTGCCGCCCTCGCCGGTTCCCAGCGTCACGCCCGGCGTGGTCCGGGCAAGCTCGCGGAAGCTCGTCGCCCCCTGGTCCTGGATGACTTCCTTCGGGATCACGGTGAGCGACTTGGGCGTATCCCGCACCGGCTCGGTAAAGCGGCTGTCGCCCGAGCGGTTCACCTTGTATGGCGCCTGCCGGTCGGCATGGGGGTTGGCGTCCTTGAGCCGTTCGCCCTCGACGACGATCTCCGGGCCGCCGTCGCCGGCCCCTGCCGCCGCCACTTCGTCCGCCGCATGGGCGACACCCGGCAGGAACGCTGTCGCCAGGACGGCAAGCAGGGCTCCCGCGGCAGGAGCGGGACGGAGAGAAGCAGAAGTCACGGTAAAGGCCCTCATTGATTTTCGAGAGCGCTATTGCGAGAAACTCGCAAATGGTCAACCGCTAATGCGAATAATTCTTATTTACGAGATTCCAACGGGCCCGTCGTCGGCGTCCCGCTTGCGCAACCCTCCCACCAGGCTAGATTGCGGCCCGGTCGCAAGGGAGAGTCAGCCATGCTCAACGTGCTTTCAGCCATCATTGTCGGCCTGATCGTCGGCGTCCTTGCCCGTTTCTTCTATCCCGGGCCTGTCCCCATGGGCTGGCTCGCCACCCTGCTCCTCGGCATCGGTGGCTCGCTTCTGGCCGGGCTCGTCACCAGCCGCGGCGCGCGCGAATTCCACCGCGCCGGTTTCATCGCCTCGATCGTCGGCGCGATCGTACTGATCTTCGTCGGGCACCTGCTGCACATCGGGTAGGCCAATTCCCAGCGCCGTGTGAGATTCGCCAAGCGCTACACGGTGGTGCCGAAGAACCTGCCGACGCCGGCGGTCACCGCCATCGCCAGTGCACCCCAGAAGACCACGCGCAGGACGCCTTTGACGAGCGAGGCTCCGCCGGCGCGAGCGCCGAGCGCGCCCAGCATCGCGAGGAAAGCCAGCGAGGCCGCGGTGACGCCGATCGGCAAAACCGGCAAAGGGGCGGCCCAGGCGGCGACCAAAGGCAGCGCGGCACCGACCGAAAACGTCGCAGCGGAAGCCATCGCCGCCTGCAGCGGTCGCGCCGCTGTCAGCTCTGAGATCGCCAACTCGTCCCGCGCGTGGGCGGCGAGGGCATCCTTGGCCGTCAACTGCCGGGCGACCTCGCGCGCCAGCTCGGGTGTAAGTCCGCGATTACGATAGATCGCCGTCAGCTCGTCGAGCTCGAGGTCCGGCATGTCCGCCAGCTCGCGCCGCTCGCGGGCGAGATCGGCCGCTTCCGTATCCGACTGCGAGCTGACCGACACATACTCGCCCGCCGCCATCGAAAGAGCCCCTGCCGCAAGACCGGCAAAGCCGGCGAGCATGACCTCCGATTTGCCGGCCGCGGCAGCGGCCACGCCGACGATGAGGCTCGAGGTCGAGACGATCCCGTCGTTGGCGCCGAGCACCGCTGCCCTCAGCCAGCCGATGCGGCCGATGTTGTGCCGTTCGCTGTGCAATCTGCTCATCCCAGCCTCCACGGCGCATGTGGCGCTCGTCCGCGTCCCCGCGTCATCGGCAATGTTACGGATCGCATCCCGTCAAGCCGCCTCGGCCTTCCGGGGCGGCGCCATCAGAGCGAAGAAATCCCCCGGCGGCGGGGTCGCCTCGCCGTCGATGGCGAAGCCGGGATAGCCCTCCTGCGCGATGGCCTCGGATATCGCGCGGTACCGCGGCACCCCGCCGATGTAGGCCATGAAGCTGCGCGGCTTTCCCGGTATGTTGGCGCCGGTGTACCAGCTCCTGGCATCGGGATAGACCGTCGGCGCCGCGACGGCATTGACGTGCTCGACCCACGCTCGCTCGGCTTCCCCCGTTGCCTCCACGGTCCGGCCACCAAGCACTTCCAGGCACTCCCCGATCCATTCGACGTGCTGCTCGATCGAGACCATCATGTTCGACAGCACCGAGGGGCTGCCCGGCCCGGTGATCAGGAACAGGTTGGGAAAGCCCTCCGGCATCAGCCCGAGGTAGGCCTGAGGCCCGTTCGCCCACTTCTGCGCCAGCGTGCGCCCGGCGCGCCCGGTGATGGCGATCTTCGCCAGCGCGCCGGTGATCGCGTCGAAGCCGGTGGCGAGGACGATGGAGTCGAGCGCGAACTCGCGCTTCGCGGTCTTCAGGCCGTGCGCCGTGATGCGCTCGAGCGGCTCGGCGTTGAGATCGACCAGGGTCACGTTGTCGCGGTTGAAAGTCTCGAAATAACCGGTGTCGATGCACATCCGCTTCGAGCCGACCGGGTGGTCCTTCGGGCACAGCAGCTCGGCGACCTCGGTGTCGTGCACTATCTCGCGTACCTTGCGGCGGACGAACTCGGCGAGCGTCTCATTGCCCGCGCGGTCGAACAAGAGGTCGGGAAAGGCGCCTAGAATGCCCAGGCCGCCCTGCTGCCAGCCTTCCTCATAAAGCGCCGTGCGCTCGGCCTCGCTGACCGACATCGACGGTGCGCTCGACGGGTTGCCGTGGGCGATGGCGCCGAAATAGCCTTGCCGCATCTGCCGTCGCCGCTCGCGGTAGTTGGCCTTGAAGTCAGCCTCGTACTCGGCGCTCATCGGGTGGTTGTGCGCCGGGGCGACGTAGTTCGGCGTGCGCTGGAGCACCGTCACCTGCGCGGCGTCGCGGGCGATCACCGGGATCGCCTGGATCGCGCTCGATCCGGTGCCGACCACCGCCACGCGCTGCCCCGCAAAGTCGACGCCCTCGTGCGGCCAAAGCCCCGTCTGGTAGACGCCGCCTTCGAAATCATCGAGGCCCGGGATGTCGGGTCGGTTGGGCGTCGAGAGGCAACCGGTCGCCATGATGCAGTAACGCGCCGTAACGCTCTCGCCGCGGTCGGTTGCAACTGTCCACAGTTCGCTCGTTTCGTCGAACGTCGCCGCGCTCACCCGTGTCGAGAAGCTGATGTCGCGCCTGAGGTCGAAGCGGTCGGCGACGTGCTGGACATAGCGCAGGATCTCCGGCTGCGTCGCGTAACGCTCGCTCCAGTGCCACTCCTGTTCGAGCTCTTGGTCGAACGAATAGCTGTACTCCATGCTCTCGACATCGCAGCGAGCGCCCGGATAGCGGTTCCAGTACCACGTGCCGCCTACGTCGTCTCCGGCTTCGAAGACGTGCGCAGTCAGCCCCACACCGCGCAGCTTGTGCAGCATGTAGAGCCCCGCAAAGCCCGCACCGACGATGACAGCGTCGAAATCCCTCTTCGCTCCAGGCCTCTGCGCCACAGGTCCTCTCCCCCATGCCAGCGGATTCGGAGAGGCTTATAGCCCATTGTTGCCGCCGTGCGCGGCCCTCATTTTCGTTGGACCGAAATCGATTTCGCGGGCAAGTTGACGGCAGGATCGCACCCGCTCTTCGGGAGGGGCGCGGCCGTGCCTGAGGGAACCGAGCAAGACCCGCGATCGGCCGACCTGTTCGGCCATCCGCGCGGCCTGACGGTTCTCGCCACGACCGAGATGTGGGAGCGCTTCTCGTTCTACGGGATGCAGGCGATCCTGCTGCTTTACATGACCAAGTACCTGCTGCTGCCGGAGCACG
>DATJHD010000378.1:0-6583 GCA_035494275.1 Croceibacterium sp. | reverse complement strand
GGCCGTCGCATCCGGATCGCGGTAGTAGGAGTGCATGACGCTCGGGCCCTTGCACCACACCTTGCCGATCATGTGGTCGCCTCGGGCGCGGCCGTCCTCGCCGCGGATTTCGACCTCCATGTCGAGCACCGGCTTGCCGCAGTTGACGATCGCCCGGTATCGCGCCGGGCGGCTGAGGTCGCGCGGCCGGCCGGACAGGCGTTCCTCCTCGACCAGTTCGACGCGAATGCCTTCGCCCGGCGGCATCAGCGTCACCGCGAGCGTGGCCTCGGCGAGACCGTAGCTCGGGACGAACGATTTGGCCTTGAACCCGGCGGCGGCGAACGCGTTGACGAAGCTCTGCATCACGTCGGGCCGGATCATGTCGGCGCCGTTGCCGGCGAGCCGCCAGCGGGAAAGGTCGAAGCGCTCGGCGACGGCCGACTGGCTCGAGATGCGGCGGGCGCAGATATCGTAGCCGAAGGTCGGCGAATACGACAAGGTGGTGCCCTCGTTGCGGCTGATGAGGTCGAGCCACGCGAGCGGCCGCCGCGCGAAATCCTCGGTGCGCAGGTAATCGGTCGAGACCTGGTTCGCGATCGGCGACAGCAGGCAGCCGACGAGGCCCATGTCGTGGTACCACGGAAGCCAGCTGACGCAGCGGTCGTTGTCGACCAGCTTCATGCCGATGCCGTGGCCGCGCAGGTTGTTGAGCAGCGCGCGGTGGGTAACCGCGACGCCATGCGGGAAACGCGTCGAGCCGCTCGAGTACTGCAGGTAGCAGATGTCGTCGGCGTTCTGCGGCGGCAGCGGAGCGTTCCCGGCGGCGAGCCCGGCGAACGCCTCGAACGTGAGACCCTCGCAGCCCTGCCGATCGGCCGCGGCGTGGGCCATCCCGGCGATCTCGTCGGGATAGAACAGGATGGACGGCTCGGAGCTTTCAAGCTGCGTCGCCAACTGGTCGATGTAGCTTTCCTTGCCGCCGAAGCTGGTCGGCAGCGGCAGCGGGACGGGCCAGGCGCCGGCATAGATCGCGCCGCAGAACAGCGCGGCGAACTCCGGGCAGGTCTGCGCCGCGAGCGCGATGCGGTCGCCCGGCTTCACCCCGCGCGCGATGAGCCGCCGCGCCATCGCCAGCGCATCCTCGCGCAGCTCGGCGAAGGGATAGGCGCGCGTGAGGTTCCCCCGCGGGTCGTGGAAATTGAGCCCTCGCACGCCCTTCGCGGCGTAATCCAGCGCCTCGCCGAACGTGGCGAAATCTGAGAAGCGGCGCGCAAGGGTGCACCGGTTGGGCGTCGGCGTCATAGAGGCGTCGTTGTCCATATGTCTGTGCGCAATACCCGTTATCTTATAGCCTGTCGCGCGCTTCCGGCGCGGCGGGTGAACGGAGCATGAGTGGCCGAAAACCTCTCCCTGCTCCCGACACAGCCTTTTCCCTTTGAGCCGGACTGTGGCACGAATAAGGCGCATGAACGATCGCGCGACACCGCAAGGAAGCCGAGACTGGCGCCGAAAGCCGCTCAATCGCGTGCTTCTGGAGGAACTTGCGCTCGCCTATGTCGCGCGATTTTCCACGACCGCGCAAAGGCTCCGACACTACCTTGCGCGCAAATTGCGCGAGCGCGGGTGGGATGATGCGCTCGAACCGGCGCTCGACGCGCTGGTGCGGCGCTGCGTCGAACGGGGCTACGTCGACGACGCGGGCTTTGCCCGCGCCAAGGCCGCTAGCCTGCTGCGCCGCGGCTACGGCGGCCGGCGCGTGGGCGAGGCGCTGCGCGCGGCGGGCGTCGCCGACGATCTGCGCGAGCAAATGCGCCCGGATGAGGCGGCCGCGCGGCGAGCGGCGCTCGCGCTTGCCCGCAGGCGCCGCTTCGGCCCGTTCGGGGCCGGGCCGCCCGACAAGCCGTTGCGAGAAAAGCAGATCGCCGCGATGGTGCGCGCCGGGCACACGCTCGACAATGCCCGCGAAATCGTCGATGCGGCGAGCGCCGAAGAAGCCCGGCGGTGGGCCGCCGGGGCCGCGGACGAAACGGAGTGCTGACACAATGCGCTGGACCATGCCGACGATCCTTGCCAGCCTCGCGCTCGCCGTCGCGGCGTGTTCGCCCCAGGCCGCCACGCCGGCCCCGGCGCCCCAGCAGGCCGCGCCGGGAAAACACCCGGTGTCAGGACTCGACGTGATCCCGCTGACGATCAGCCAGAACGGCAACACCCACAGCTTCCGTGTCGAGGTCGCCCGCACCGACGCCGAGCAGGAAAAGGGGCTGATGTTCCGCACCTCGATGGACAAGGACGAGGGAATGCTGTTCCCGAGTCCTTATCCGGAGGCGCGGACGTTCTGGATGAAAAACACCGTCATTCCGCTCGATATCGTGTTCATCGGCGCCGACCACCGGATCAGCAACATCGCGGCGAACGCGGTGCCTTATTCCGAGGATCCGATACCCTCGGCGGGCGAGACGATCGCGGTGCTCGAGCTGAACGGCGGGCGCGCGGCCGAGCTCGGCTTCACGCCGGGCGCGCTCGTCAGCTGGTGAGCGCCCGCTTGCCACTGCACCGCCTGAACGGCTAACGGCGCGGCCATGGGATTCTTGTCCAAGATCTTCACCTGGTGGGACGGCGCCACCATCGGCACGGCGTTGTTCAGCTCGCTCCACGGCGAGCAGGTCGGCACCGACGCGCAAGGCAACAAGTACTACCGCTCGAGGGAAAAGACCGCCGACGGGCTCGACAGGCGCTGGGTGATCTACAACGGACCCAACGACGCCAGCCGGATCCCGCCCGAGTGGCACGGGTGGCTGCACCATTCCTACGACGAGCTGCCGCAAAGCCATCTGCCGCCGCCCAGGATCTGGCAGGCCGATCACACGCCCAACGTCACCGGTACGCCCGCCGCCTACCGCCCGCAGGGTGCGCTCGAGCGCGGCGGTCGACGCGCCGCGGCGACCGGCGACTACGAAGCCTGGTCGCCGGAAACCTGATCATGCGCGCTCGGAGCGCCTGCCCTCTCGTGCTGTTGCTGCCCCTCGCGCTCGGCCTTTCCGCCTGCAGGAACAACGAACCGCCGAGGCCGAATGCGGTCGAGACCGAGATCCCCAAGGAATTCACGCAAGGCGCGGGGCCCGCCGTCGCCGCGGGAAGCACGCTCGGCACCCCGATGAAGGATCGCGTGGCGACCCTCGGGCTGCTCAACAAGCGCAACAACATCTCGCAGAACCTCGTCATGAAGCCCGGAGAGGTCCGCCGCGTCGGCAACGTCGTGGTGCGCCTCGCGGCGTGCGAGAAGACCGCGCCGTGGGAAGTCAATCCCGAGGAGGGCGCGTTCGTGCAGGTATGGGTCTACGAACGGCCGGACGTCAACACGCGGCTGGCCTGGCACAAGGTGTTCTCGGGCTGGCTGTTCAGGAACTCGCCGAGCGTGAACGTCGTCGAGCACCCGGTTTACGACGTATGGGTCAAGAGCTGCGCGATGAGCTTCCCGAGCGAGGAGGCGCCGGCCCCGGCACCGTCGAGCAGCGCGAAGCCCTCGGGCACGCCGACCGTGGCTCCCGCCCCGCCCGCGCCCGAACCGACCGCCAGCGCCGCGCCGGGTCCCGCCGCCTGAGCGCGCGCGAGCCGCTCGCAATAATCGTCCTGGCCGATCTCGACCGCGCCCAGGCTGGCGAGGTGATCGGTCATGAACTGGCAATCGAGTAGCTCCATGGCGGCGAGGCGCATCGCCGCGACCAGCCACGCAAGTGCGAGCTTCGAGGCGTTGTCGACCCGGCTGAACATGCTTTCGCCGCAGAACACCCGGTCGAAGCCGACGCCGTACAGGCCGCCGACCAGCGCCTCGCCGTCCCACACCTCGACCGAATGGGCATAGCCCGCGGCATGCATCGCGCGATAGCTCGCCTCGATTCGCCGGCTGATCCAGGTCTCGGGATGATCCGGGCGCGGCTCGGCGCAAGCCGCGATCACGCCGGCGAAGTCACGATTGCAGGTGACGCGGTAACGCTCCTGGCGCAAGAGCTTCGCCAGTGACCGTGAACAGCGGAAACCGTCGAGCGGAATGATCGCTCGCCGCCGCGGCTCGACGTAGAAGATTTCCGGGTCCTCGCGCCCGTCGGCCATCGGAAAGATGCCGCTGCGATAAGCGAGCAGCAGCATCTCCGGGGGAATCGTCGGGACCGTCGGGGCGTGCATGGCAAGAGCTATATATCACCTTCGATCAGGTCCGCACCTTGCCATAAGCGAATGCGTTAAGTAGAGGGCGCGTCCGCCTGCAGGGGTGTAGCTCAGCTGGTAGAGCATCGGTCTCCAAAACCGAGGGCCACGGGTTCGAATCCTGTCACCCCTGCCAATCCCTTTTCGTGGGCGCCTCGAGGCGCCCGGCACGGGCCGTCCCATCCGCCTGGTGGACGGCCGGTCGCGGCTTGGACTAGCGCCGGGTCGCTCGGCCTTGCTGTCAAAGCGGAAAGCGGGGAGCGGGAGCGCCCGGGCGATTCTCAAGCGGATAGAAGCCCGCTATGCGCGAAAGCATGACGCGAGGGGCTGTCGAATTCGTGCGCGAGGCGCCGTGGCTCAATTCGAGCCGCGTGCGCGGGTATGCGGTGCTGGTCGGCATCGCCAGCATTGCCCTCCTCGCCGCCTCGTGGGTGCGGGCGCAAGGGCCGCTGGGGAGCGATTTCCTGGCGTTCTGGGGCGCGGCACAGGCGGTGCTGGCCGGCAGGCCCGAGGCCGCGTTCGACCTGCATTTCCAGCAGCAGGTGCAGACCGGCGCGGGTTTCACCGGCTGGTACGCCTTCGTCAATCCGCCGCCGTTCTTGTTCGCTGTCGCCCCCTTCGGCGCGCTGCCGGTATCGCTCGCGTGGCTGGCGTGGGTCGTGGTGACTTACGCGATCTGGGCATGGGTCTCGATCCGCGCCTTCCCGCGGCTATGGCCGCTCGTGCTGGTGTTCCCGGGCGCGTTGATCGCGGCCGGTCACGCGCAGAACGGCTTCGTCACCGGCGCCCTGCTGGTCGCGGGCGTCGCGCTGCTCGAGCGTCGCCCGGCGACGGCCGGAGCCCTGCTCGGCGCGCTCGTCGTCAAGCCGCACCTCGCGCTACTGGTCCCGTTCTGGCTTGCCGCCGGCGGCCGCTGGCGCGCGTTCTCGGCCGCCGCGGCCTGCGCCCTCGGGCTGCTGGCGCTGTCGTGGGCGACGTTCGGCACCGCGACGATGACCGGCTACATCACGAGCTGGCAGGCGAGCGCGGCGATCATGCGCGCGGGCAACAGCGAATTCTTCCTCAAGATGGCGACGCTCTACGCCCAGCTGCGCCTCTACGCCGGCGCAGCCGTGGCGAGCGCCGCCGCCGCCCTGCTCATCGTCGCCATGATCGCGCTGGTCATCGCGAGCTGGCGCCGCTTCGGCGAGGATGCGGTGGCGACCGGTTCGGCGATGCTCGCCGCGACCGCGCTCGCCTCGCCCTACCTGTTCAGTTACGACCTGCCATTCCTGATCCTGCCGCTCCTGTGGCTGGTGCACGAGGGCCTGAGGCACGGATTCAGGCCGTGGGAAAAGGCGCTGCTCGTGCTGCTGTGGCTCGCCCCTTATGCCACCCGCGCGGCGGCGCTGCCGCTGGGACTCGACCTCATGCCGCTGGCCTCGGCGCTGCTGCTGTGGCTGGTGTGGCAGCGCGGCGCCGGGCGTGCCGCAAATCGCCAAGAATCGGTCCCGTTAACCAGCTAACTTCCGGCATGGAGCTGGCCCACCTTGGGACGCGCCCGGCGGCCCGCTCGACAATCGTCGTTAACACCGGAACCTCAGGCCGGTCACCGTCATTTATCGCGCTGACGGGTCTTTGGTTTAGGAGCAGCCAATGTCCAGCCTGAGCTATCACAGCAGCCGCCCCGATCCCTGGGTTCATCCCCGTCCTCATCAGGATGCCTCGCTTCGCTTCCGCAAGCACGGGCCGATCCAGCCGATGGAGGAACCGGGCCTGCTGGCGCGCCTGTTCGGCCGCCACTGAATAATCGGGTGCCAAGCTTTCCGACAGGAAGCCGGTCCTTGCGGGCCGGCTTTCTTGCATTCGGGACCGGCCCTACGACCCTTGCCTTGCCGCGACCCCGTCGCTATCTGGGGCGCGGCTTCCGACATCGGAGTTTCAGAGCCCCTCCCGGTCAGGTTCGACCGGGGCGGCGATGAGCCCATGGCGGAAGAGACGAGACCATGAGAGGCGAGACAGCAACGATGGCCAAGACCAGTCCCGGCGAATTCATCCGCCAGGTCCAGGCGGAAATGCGCAAGGTCGTGTGGCCGACGCGGCAGGAAACCACGACCACGGCGATCTTCGTCGGCATCATGATGACGATGCTGGCGGTGTTCTTCCTCGGCATCGATTCGGTATTCGGCGCGGTCGTCAACTGGCTGCTCAAGATCGCCTGACCGCCTCACGCAAACGGAAAGACAAGAATGGCCCGCTGGTACATCATCCACGCCTATTCCGGCTTCGAGAACAAGGTTCGCGATTCGATCATCTCCGAAGCGGAGCGGATGGGCCTCAGCGAAGCCGTCGAGCAGGTCGAGGTGCCGACCGAGACGGTCACCGAGGTCAAGCGCGGCAAGAAGGTCCAGGTCGAGCG
>DATJHD010000377.1:0-4438 GCA_035494275.1 Croceibacterium sp. | reverse complement strand
GATGCGGCTGATGACCTGTTCGGCCTCCGAACCGAGCGTGTCGATCGTGCGGCCGATCTCCTCGGTCGCGCGGCGGGTCTCGTTGGCGAGGCTCTTCACTTCGTCGGCAACGACCGTGAACGTCTTGCCCGCCTCGCCGGCTCGCCGCGCTTCGATCATCGCGTTGAAGGCGAGGATGTTGGTGGTGTCGGCGATCCGCTCGATGTCCTGCGAGGTGCGGCGCACCTGCTCCATCGCCGCGGCGAAGTCCGTAACGTGTTGGCCCAGCGTGTCGACGAGCGAGAGAAGATCGCCGATCTGGCCGAGCGACGAGCGTATGAGGTCGCTGCCCCACATCAGCCGCTCGACCGCCTTCTGCGAAAGCATGCGAGCTTCGTCGGAGGCATCGGTGACCTGGCGTTGCTCGGACTCGAGCAGGGCAACCGTCGCCGCCAGTTCGGCATGCTCGCCGCGCAGCCGCACCGACGTGCGCGCGACGGCCTCGACGATGCCGGCCACGTCCGAGCAGCCGACCGTCACCTCGCCGCAGTAGCGCGGGATGGCGTCGATGCCCGGCACCTCCGCTGCAAATACCTCACGCTTCATGAATGACTTACCTACCGATCCTCGCTCGCCAACGGTTCGATAACGGAGGATGGTAAGCGAAGCCTTAAGCAGTAAGCTCCCGCGCCTTGCCGAACCGCTCGCGCGGCACGTGGGCAAACATCTCCTTGGCCGCCGGGCGCTCGTTGATCTGGCGAATCCAGCGCACGAGGTGCGGGGTGTCACTCTTGTTCACCAGCTCGGAGAAGCCCATCTCCATGCCGTTGGCGATCGCGAAGTTGCAGATGTCGGCGAGCGTGTACATGCCGCCGGCCAGCCACTCGTTGTCGGCCAGCCTTTCGTCGAGCTTGCGCACGGAGACGCCGATCTTGCGCATTTCCTCGTCGAGCAAGTCCTTGGGAAAGCCTTCGCGCGCCCGCCGCCACTTGACCTGCTGCTCGGGCACCGGAACTCTCGCGACCATCTCCTCGAATTCGGCGTCGGACAGGTCCTTGACCATGTTGCCGACGTAGCGGTGCCACCCCACGGTCGAGACGCACCAGCAGAAATACTCGTCGACCCATTTGGTCCAGATCCGCATCTGCGCCCTGTCGAAGGCGTTCGCGGGGCGCAGCTCGACCTCGGTCGGATAGGCGTCCTCGAGATATTCGCAGATCACCGTCGATTCGGTGACGATCTTGCCCCCGTCATCCAGCGCCGGCACCTGCCCGCGGGGGTTGATCGCCTTGTACCAGTCGCTGTGGTGCTCGAACTTGGCGGGATTGAGCTGGTGATGCTCGAACGGAACGCCCTTTTCATAGAGCGTGAGCAGGGGCTTGAGCGAATTGGCGCCGGGCCCGAAACTGTACAGCCTCAACATGGGTCTCTCCTGGGGGTCCTTGCACCTAAGGAGCAGAAGCAAGGAAGAGCAAGCAAAATCCGGACTAAGTCAACGTGCGCGGCAAAATTGAATCCTCGCCGCCGGTTTGCTAACTTCTTCTGGCCAAGGAGAAAGCCCTATGCGTCTTGCCCTCCTGCCGCTGGCCCCGCTGCTTGCTGCCGCGACCGTCGCACCCCATCCTGTCGCCGGCGCGCACAAGACCAGGCTTGCGAATCAGGCAGAAAAGATCCGCAAGAATTGCCGCGGCCGCATCGAGGCGGTGCGACAGGCGCGCGGCCTGCCCAGGCTGGCTCAAGACAAGGGGTCCGACCGCGATCCGCTGCTGGTCCTCGCCGTCGATCGGTCGATCGACGGTTGCGAGGTGCTGGTCGTCAGCAATGACCTCAACGACATTCGCCCGCTGCCCGAGTTCAGCGACGAACCGGCCCGCCTGCGCCCCGCCCGCTGATGATCTCGCCAAGCCAGGAGCGGCTTCCCGCAGCCGCCCCTTGGCTGTCGGCCGAGTGCTGCCGGACTATGGCATGAGGTTGACGACAGTCACCACTTTGCTGGTGCCGCTGTCGACCACGTAGATCCGGTCGGCCTGGTAGATGAACCTGAAGGCATCGGTCATGTACTGGCTGGGAATCTGGGCCTTGGCCGCGTCCGGGATGGCGCTGAGGTCGGTGAAGAACTTCGCGTTGCCCGAAACGTGCTGCCCGACCCGGAACGTCCTCGTTGAAAGCCCGGCGCCGCTGGCTGCCGCAGAATGATCGACATCGGCTCCGGTCCGCTCGTGGGCGCGGACGCTCGCATGGGAATCGGTCTGGGCATGGAGTTCATCACCCGACTGGCCGCGGTTCTGCCCGGTCGCGTTGGCATTGGCGTTATCGCTGCGTGGAAGGGTTGCGGTCGGCCCGCCAGTCGGCAGATCGATGCCGCCGCCGGGGCCGCCGCCAGGCACGCCGACCGGGGGGCCACCGCCGCCCGGACCGCCGCCACCAGGTCCCCCGCCGCCACCTCCGTGGCCTTGGGCGAGAGCCGTTCCGGATAGAACGACGAGGACGGCGCCGGCCGCCATGAAGATCCTGCGCATTGTCTGGCTCCTTGTTGCTAGCAAGAAGCCAAGGTTCCGCTGCAAGACCGGTTCCCCCTTTCACCGGCGCCGGTCGCGCGCCCGGACCGGCCTGCGGCGAAGCGATGCAGAATCGAGCGGAAAAGCCCGGATTTATGCGGAATTTCAGTAGAGCAGGAGGCCGGCGGTTTCCTCGCGCCAGCGCTGCTCGTCCCGAGCCGCGGCGGCCTCGAGATCGGCGGGCCGCGCCACGGGATCATCGACCCATTCCCTCAAAGCGGGCCCGCCATTGATCACGTCGATCGCGAGGCGGTCGAACTCGTATTCATAAGCGAAGTCGCGCCATATCGCGTATTCGGGATGCAGGCGCCGGATGGCCTTGAAGGCGAGCGCCTGGAGGCGCCAGGGGCGGAAGGCTGCAGGATCGTAGAAGCGCCCTTCCGCGTGAATCATCAACGCGTTGCAGAGCATTCCTGCGTGCTTATGGAAAGTCGGCGTAAACCAGCATTCGCGGATGGCGCAGCCCGCCATCCACTCCGGCGCCAGGCGTTCCATCTCGGCGAACACGTCGTGCGCATCGAGGTCGGGCGCTCCGAAGAGCACTTCGAGGGGGCGAGTGGTCCCCCTGCCCTCGCTCAGGGTCGTGCCTTCGAGCATCACCGTGCCCGCGTAGGCGCGCGCCATGTTGAGATTGGCGGCGTTGGGGCTCGGATTGATCCAGATGCGGCTTTCCGGCCAGCCATAGCCCGGCCCCGCCTCCGGCAGCCAGTCGTGCATCTCGATCACGCGGTAATCGACGTCGAGATTGAACCTCTCGACGAACCACGCGCCCATCTCGCCCATCGTCAGCCCATGCCGCATCGGCATCGGCGCCGCCCCCACGAAGCTTTCCTGCCCGGGTTGCAGCAGCGTGCCCTCGACCGGTCGCCCGGCCGGGTTGGGCCGGTCGAGCACCCACACGCCTTTCCCGTGCCTCGCCGCTTCCTCGAGCAGGTAGAGCAGCGTGGTGCAGAAGGTGTAAATGCGGCAACCGAGATCCTGCAGGTCGAACAGGAACACGTCGGCGGTGCTCATCATCTGCCCCGTGGGGCGGCGCACCTCTCCGTACAGGCTGAAGATCGGGATACCGTAGCGCGGATCGGTCTCGTCCGCGGTCTCGACCATGTTGTCCTGCTTGTCGCCCTTGAGGCCATGCTGCGGGCCGAAGGCGCTGGTGACCTTGATCCCGGCGCCGATCAGCGCGTCGAGCGAGTGGTCGAGGTCGGCCGTCACCGAAGCCGGGTGCGCGAGCAGCGCCACGCGTTTCCCGCCGAGCTCGCGCTTCAGCTCCGGCTCGGTGAGCAGACGGTCGATCCCGAACTTCATGCAAGGCGCGTTAGCCGAGCGGGATGCGGAAGCAAGCCGGATCGTGGAAGTCGGGTTTCAGGCTGTTGTGCGCCATCGCCCAGTAGGACGGCCGCCCCCCCTGCTCCTCGATGACCGCGGCGAGCGAGGCCCGTTCCGCGCCCGCGAGATCGCGCCGGTCGATGAACACCGTTTGCATGAACACTTTCTCGCCGATCTCGTGCTTGATCTCGGGGATCTGCCGCGGCTTGGCGTCGCCCGCGAGGTTGCGATAGCCGGAGAACTCGTAAACGGCCCATTGCCCGCTGGGCGAGAAGTTGAACTCGCGGTAGCGCCCGCTCCCGTCATAGAGGAACAGCTCGAAACACGTCGTCTTCCACAGCTCGTCATGGCGTCCCTTGCCGCGGAACGGCGGGACGACGAGGTCGCTGCAACCGTCCACGCGATAGCGCAGCATCAGGCGCCCGTCGCGCAATTCGCTCCACCTCACGCTGACGCCTCGCACGCGGCCCGGCATGAAGGTGGGGTGCGCGACAAGTTCGTACGTTTGCAAGAATCGGCCCCCGTGCTAGGCGCGCCGCCGCCATGGCTTACCAGTCCGACCTTCTGCGACTGCT
>DATJHD010000376.1:0-3236 GCA_035494275.1 Croceibacterium sp. | reverse complement strand
TATTCTTCCTTGTCGGCGATGAAGTCGAAGATGTCCTCGGACACTTCCTGCACGGCCTGGACGAACTCGGGTTGGCCCGGGTTGCGCCGTTTGACGCCTTCCATGAATGTCGCAAAGTCGACGTGATCGGAAACAGCCATTTGTCGTCATCCCCCCGTTCGGCCTGCCTGCCGACTCCGTGGCCGGGGCATGGCGAACCGCTAGAGAATACCGGATCGGCAAAGAACGCAAGTAGCCCAAAGGACAATTGGCCTCTTGCCCTCGCGCGTCCGTTGGCGCACCTTCGGCCCGCTGGGACTGGCGGGTGTCTCGGGGGGAAGATACGGATGTTCAATCGATTTTTGTCGTATGCGGCAGCTGTGGTCTTCGCATCGTGCTGCGCCGCTAAGGTCGAGGCCCGTCAGCCGGGACCGCTTGAGGCGCAGAGCTTCCCCATCGGCACGCAAGGTGCGCTGTGCGAGGCGCAGGGGGTCACGCTGGGTGATGCGCGCAACAGCGTTTTCGATCGCAAATGGGCGCTCATCTGCCGCGACGTCAGCCAGCCGATCGGCGCCGCCTATAGCTGGCGGGATCTCAAGGACGTGCAGGAAAGGATCGGCCGGTCGCGCGGCCTTAAGCTCGATTGCGACCAGAGCGCTGCCGCGGCCGATGCGATGCCGGGCGTCACGCTGCGCCATTGCCGCGATCCGCAGACCGGGCTCGAATGGAACCACTACACGACTTCGGCGGGCGGCTGGATCCACGTGGTCGAGGGCTTGTCCGCCTACGACAGCGCGTTGCGCTTGGCGCTGGCCAACCTGATCGAGGATCGCGTGGTCCCCGGCGAAGTGGCGGTCGTCACCACCGGCGGCGCCGGCTCGCTGGCCGAGGCGCGCGCCAGCATCGGCGATAGCGACCTGCTCATCGGCCAGGGCTATCGGCAGAACAACGCGGGCGACTATGTCGAAGCGGTCCAATATTTCAGCCCCGAGTTGCTGAACGCCGAGCAGGGGAAGCAGACGCCTCAGTCCGCGGCCCTGCTCGCCGCTCGCCAGCATGAGTTAATGGTCAATCGCGCGCTGCAGTTGTCCAACCTCGGCCGCTATGCCGAGGCGAGCAATGCCTTTGCCCGCGCCGAGGCGATGGGGCTGCGCGATCCGATCCAGGCGCGCCTCGCCCGCAATTTCGAGGCGATCGACGCCCTTAATCGCGGGCAGCTGGGCGAGGTGCAGGACATCCTTGCCCGGCCCGTTCCGGCGCTGTCGACGCCCGTTGAATCGCAGGGCGGCGCGGTGGCGATCGATACACCCCTGGCGGACAGTCTGAATGCGGGCCTTGCGGCGGGCCTCACCGATCCGCTCAACCAGGAGACACGGCTCACCACGGTCGAGCGAGCGGCGATCATCGATGCCCAGGCGCACCAGATCGGCGCGACCGTGCTGCGCCTGGGCGGAAAGCCGGACGAGGCACTGGTCCAACTCGCCGCGGCACGGGATCAGATCCTGCAGGTGAAGGAAGGCCGGGTGCTGTCGACCGCCCGCCTCCTGTCGCAACTGGATTCGGAGATGGCGCTCGCGAACGAGGCGCGTGGCCGCTACACCGAAGCCGAAGGGTTGCTGCGCGATGCCGTCGCCCTGACCCAGCGGCGCTATCCCGACAGCGCGGCGGTGAACGAGGCCCAGGCGCGGCTGGCCGCCTTCCTCACGCGCCGCGGTCGCGCGGGCGAGGCGATGCAGCTCTACAGCGGGATCGTCCAGGATATCTCCGGCCGCCGCGATGCCCTTGTCGGGCTCGAGCATCAGATCGAACCGTATTTCCAGATGCTGGTCGATCAGGTGCCGCAGAAACCGGAGCTCATCTCGAACCTGTTCCAGGCCGCGCAGCTGGTCGAGCGCCCCGGCGCCGCACAGACGCTGTCGCAGCTGAGTCGGCGCCTGGCGGGAGGCAACAGCCAGGCTTCCGACCTGTTTCGCCGCGAGACCAACGTGGAGCGGCAGATCAAGCAGACCAACGTCGCGCTGGCGCAATCAAGCTCTGCCCAGGGAAACCCACCGGCTGCACAGCTGGCGGAATTGCAGGACACCCTTAAGCGGCTGCAGCAAAACCAGCTCGAGCTGGTGAACGCCCTGTCCGCCTATCCGGCCTACCGCTCGCTGGCCCATATGTATGTCTCGGCCGACGACATGCGGGCCCTGCTCAAGCCCGGCGAGGCCTATCTCAAGCTGGTGAAAGTCGGCGATTCCATGTTCGCGGTCTATCTCTCGCCGCAACGCTCGACGGGGTGGAAGGTCTCGGCGAGCGCGGCTGACGTCGCCGACCTCGTTGCCAAGTTGCGCGACAGCATCTCGGTGACGGTCGGCGGCGTGGCGGCAACCTATCCGTTCGACGTCGACAGCTCGCGCACGCTTTTCAATGACCTGTTCGGCCCGGTCGCCGGCGACCTCAAGAACGTTCACCACCTGATCTTCGAGCCCGACGGCGCGCTGCTGCAGCTGCCGATCAACCTGCTCATTGCCGACCAGCCGGGCGTAGAGGCCTATCACAGGCGAGTTGCCGCCGGCGGAGACGAGTTCGACTTCCGCGGAATCGACTGGCTCGGCCGCAACACGGCGATCAGCACGGCTCTTTCTCCGGCAAGCTTCCGCGACATGCGCAACGCGCCGCCGTCGAGAGCCCGGGAGGCCTACCTTGGCCTCGGCCAAAACCAGCCGGTGGGCAAGCTTACCCGCGCAGCGCTGGTCCGCGGAGTGCCGGAGTCCGATGATCCGGGGTGCGACATCCCCATTGCCGCGTGGAACGATCCCATCCCGCCGGACGAGTTGAAGCTCGCGAGCGAGGTGTTCGGGCCGAGCCGTTCGCAACTGATCACGGGCGCCGCCTTCACCGACACCGCCATCCAGGGCGATCCGAACCTCGACAAGTACCGTATCGTCCACTTCGCCACCCACGGGCTCGTCGCCGCGCCGAAGGCGGGCTGTCCGGCGCGACCGGCCCTGCTGACGTCGTTCGGCGCCCAGGGCTCGGATGGGCTGCTCGAGTTCGGCGACATCTTCGACCTCAAGCTCGACGCGGACCTCGTCATCCTCTCGGCGTGCAACACCGCCAGCCAGGCCGGGGTCGAGGCGACGCGCGAAGCCGGTATCGAAGGTGGCGGCGGGCAGGCGCTCGACGGATTGGTGCGCGCCTTTATCGGCGCCGGCGGACGACAGGTGATCGCCAGCCACTGGCCGGCGCCGGAGGAATATGGCGCCACCAAG
>DATJHD010000375.1:0-3607 GCA_035494275.1 Croceibacterium sp. | reverse complement strand
TCAGCGAGTTCCCGCGCATCGACGACCGCTTCACCGGCGTGAAGACGCGTTACGGCTGGGGCCTCGAGATGGACATGCGCCGCCCGGTCGACCAGGCCACCCGCAGCGCCGCCGGGATGCTGATGAACTGCCTGTTCTTCAGGGATTTCGAGACCGGTTCCGAACAGCACTGGTGGTGCGGCCCGACGAGCACGCTGCAGGAACCGTGCTTTATACCACGCCGCAAGGACGCGCCGGAGGGCGACGGCTGGATTGTCCAGGTCTGCAACCAGCTGGAGGAGCACCGCAGCGACCTCCTGCTGTTCGACGCGCTCGAGATCGAGAAGGGCCCGATCGCCACGATCCAGGTGCCGATCCGCCTGCGCTTCGGTCTCCACGGCAACTTCGCGTCGAGCGAGGAACTCGGGTTGAAGGCGCTGGAGCCGGCGTGACGAGCGCCGCAAGCCATCGCCTCCCCGATAGCGTCTTGCTGGGTCCATCTCTTGTCCCGCAGCGGCCGCTCGTGCCGAAGAAGGGATGCTTCAAGCAAGTTCGACACGACGATTGAGAAGGAGGGGAGAGAACATGCGCAGGGGATCCCCCGCGTGGGCGCTGCCGGCGCTCGGGGCGTTGGTGCTTGCTGGGTGCAATAGTCAGTCGGCGCAGAACCAGCCCGCCGCGCAATCCGGGACGCCTTACGATCCCTACGTCGGCAAGGCCTTCCCGCTGACGCCCGCCGTCATCGCGATGCGCTGGCAGCTGCTCAATCCCGAGGTCAACAGCTTCACCTTCCGGGAAACCGACCGCGTGTTCGAATCCCGCGCGGTGCCGCGCAGCGGCGCGGTGTGGGACCTGGCCAACGCCGGCGGGTTCACCATGCCGGCCGACGTCTTCGGTGGGCAGAGCTACAGTTATCCGCAGTTCGCCGAGCGCACCTACACCAACGCGATGCTGGTGATCCGCCACGGCAAGGTATTGTTCGAGGAATACCGCAACCGTTCGACGCCGATGACGCGGTTCCTGTCGATGTCGATGGCCAAGACCGTCACCTCGATGCTTGTCGGCATCGCCCTTGGCGAGGGCAAGATCGCCTCGCTCGACGATCCGGCGGAAAAGTACGTGCCGGAACTGAAAGGCAGCGGCTACAAGGGCGTCACCCTCCGGCAGATCCTGCAGATGCGCTCCGGCGTCGGTTACGAGGAGCGTTACGATTTCGGCGCCCACCCGAGCTTCGCCGGGCATCTCCACCAGGACGCGATCGTGCTCAACAAGATGCGCTTCGCCGCCGGCGCGCTCGAGACCAGGCGCGCCAACGCGCCGGGCAGCACCTTCAACTACTCGACCCTCAACACGATGGTGCTCGGCTGGATTCTCGAGAACGCGACCGGCCAGACGATCGAGGACTACACCCGCGACAAGCTGTGGGGCCCGCTCGGCGCGCAGGCCGACGCGTTCTGGATCGCCGACGGCCCGCCCGGCCACGGCCGCGCCCTCAACGGCATGGGCTTCAACGCCACGCTGCGCGACTACGGGCGGCTCGGCGAGCTGATGCTCCACGACGGCAAGCGCGGCGATGCGCAGGTCGTGCCCGCCGGGTGGCTCAAGCAGGCGACGACGATGCTGCCGACCGGCATCCCCAAGGGCACCCCCGGCGGCTTTCCCGGCTACGGCTTGCAGATCTGGCAGGTCGACGACGAACCCGGAGCGTTCTGCGCCGTCGGGCTTGCCGGGCAGTACATCTACGTCAGCCCGGCCACCGACACGGTGATCGTCAAGCTCAGCCATTACCCGCCGGTCGAGCCGCCGACCGTCACGTCGGAGACGATCGGCTACTTCAAGGCTATCGCCCACGCGCCGGATTCCTGAAAAAGCCAGCCTCCTAACCGCTCGTCCCGAACCGCGCCCGATTGGCCGGAAGGCCGATTTTCGCCTGCCGTTTCATCGCTTAAGCCCCCTCGCGCAGGGGACGACGGGAGGAAAAAGACGTGCTCGTACAATCCGCCGCCCTCAGCGGCACTTCATTGCTTCAGGCCAACCCCAGCCACCGCCCCGACCTGCAATTCGTCCGCGCCAGCGGCCTCGCGCAGGCGCGGCTGCAGGTCGCAGTGCTGTCCGGCAACCGGCGCCGCGCGCTGGAGCAGATCGACAAGCTGGTGGCGATCGACAAGGAACTGGAGCGGCTGATCAGGGAGGGCGGCACCCGGCTCAACGATCCGACCCATCTTGAAAGCGAGCTCGCCGACCAGCGCCTCGCGCTGGCGACCGAGAAACTGGCGCTGACCTCCGAGATCAGCCTGCCGCGGCTCGAGCCGGCCTTCGGTGCCGGCATGACCGAAGTGCTCGATCTCGACGATACGATCGAGGTCGTCGAGGACGACACGATCCGCAAGTGGGTCTTCCGCCTGCTGGTCTGGGCCTCGGGGTTCATCGTCCTCGGAGCGGGCATCGTGGCCGCCGCGCTCACCCAGGCCTGACCTTGGCGGCCTAGGCCGCCACTGCCTCTTTCGCGTCCTGCAGCACCATTTCGGCGCCCTTTTCGGCGATCATGATCGTCGGCGCGTTGGTGTTGCCGCTGCTGATCTTGGGCATCGCCGAGGCGTCGATCACGCGCAGGTTCTCGACCCCGCGTACCTTGAGCTGCGGATCGAGCGGGAAGCGCTCGTCGCCCATCGCGACAGTGCCGACGGCATGGTACAGCGTGCCGCCGGCGACCTTGGCATAGCCGAGCATCGCCTCGTCCGTATCGCCGAACGGATCACCCTTGTTCTTCATGTAGGGCTCGAGCGCCGGCTGTTGCCAGATCTTGCGGATGATCTTGAGCTGATCGACCACGCTCTGCTTGTCGAGCGGATCGGAGAGATAGTTCGGCACGATCTTCGGTCGCTCCATCCCGTCGGGTGACTTGGCGTGGATCGAGCCGCGCGATTCCGGACGCAGCTGGCACGGGTTGGAGGCGAGGCCCGGCTCCTTGTCGAGCCGCAGGCCCTGATACTGGTTCAGGTATTCGAGGTCCATCGAGGCAGCCATCACGTGGATCTGGATATCGGGGTACATGAGCTCGTCGCGGCTCTTCACGAACGCGCAGCCATGGGCGACCGCGTAGCTCAGCAGGCCCTTCCTGGTGAGACCGTACTTGGCGATCTGGCCGAGCAGCTTCACGCCGCGGCTCAGCTCGTTGATCGAATGGTGCGGCTCCTTCAGCGCGGCCTGGCAGCCGATCATGTAGTGGTCCTGCATGTTCTCGCCGACCATCCTGGATTCGTGCACCACCGGCACGCCGAGCTCCCGCAGCAGCGCGCCCTGGCCGACGCCGGATATCTCGAGCAATTTGGGCGATTCCACCGAGCCCGCCGACACGATGACCTCGCGCGCGGCGATGGCCCGGCGGGTCTCGCCGTTCTGCCTGAACTCGACGCCGATCGCCTTTTTGCCGTCCCACAGGATCTTCGTGGTCATCGCCCGCTTCTCGACCAGAAGGTTCGGCCGCTTCATCGCCGGGTGCAGATAGGCGACCGCGGCCGAGCTGCGGCGACCGTTCCTGGCGGTCATCTGGAAGAAGCTGCAGCCCTCCTGGTTGCCGTCGTTGAGGTCGGCCTTGTACGGGATGCCGATCTGCTGGCAGGCCTGG
>DATJHD010000374.1:0-2034 GCA_035494275.1 Croceibacterium sp. | reverse complement strand
GCGGCCACGCGCGGCGTTGACCATCACCAGCGCGTGGTTGGCAATGACGAGGTCGGCCTGGGCGCTCGCCCGCGCGGCGCGCTCGATGAAGCACTTCCGGTAATGCGGGCACCCGGCATAGACGCATTCCCCGCGCTGGTCGGTCAGCGAGCGGATGGCACGGTTGCGAAACAGCGTGCCGAGCCAGCCGGGCAAGTCGCCGCCGATCATGTCGCCGTCCTGCGAGTAGGCCGCCCAGCGCGCGACGAGCTGCGCCAGTACCGCCGCGCGGCCGGCGAAGCCGCCTTGCAGCGCATCCTCGAGGTTGAGCAGGCAAAGGTAGTTCTCGCGACCCTTGCGCACGACCACCGGGTTGCTGCCGTCAGGCCGGGTCGGCGGCCAGGCCCGGGCGCTCTCGCGCCTGAGCTGCCGCTGCAGGTTCTTGGTAAAAGTGCTGACCCACACCGTCCCTTGCGATTTCTCGGCCCACAGCGATGCGGGGGCGAGATAGCCGAGGGTCTTACCGATGCCCGTTCCCGCCTGGGCGAGCAGCATGTGCGGCGCAGACCGCTTCTCGCGCGGGGCGAACACGCGACCGGCCTCGCGGGCATAGAGCCGCTGGCCCTCGCGCTGCTCGGCCTGTTCGCCGGTCAGCCGGCGGAGCCGCGCCTCAATCTCATCTGCGTCCAGCGAAACTTGTGCCGGCTGTGGCCGCTCGGGGGTCTCCTCCCACTCCGGCAGGCGCGAGAACAGCCACTTCTCGGCCTTGGCCGGCTGGCGCAGATGCGGGACAAGCACGTTGGCCCACGGCCAGCGCAAGCGTGCGAGAGACTGCAGCGCCGACCACGCACCCTCCCGCTCAGGCCAGTCCTCGCGCTCGCAGGTATCGAGCAGCGATGAGGCGGCGAGCTGGAGCAGGGCCGGGACGGCGTCGTCGCTCGCCGGCTCGTCCAGTCCCAACGCATGGGCAAGGCCCTTCGGCGTCGGGACCATGAATCGCGCCGGATGGACGAACGCGAACAGCTCCAGCAAGTCGAGGCCGGAGAGATCGGGATAACCCAGGCGGCTCGCGACCAGCGGCGCGTTGAGCAGCAGCAGCGGCGTGTCTGCCGCGGCCATGATCGCATCGCCTTTCGACAGGACCCGGGTCGTCCCCTCGCCGTGGCGCAGCCAGCTGCCGGCGTGGCTGGCGTGAAGCGCGGGAAGGGCAAGTGGGGGCATCATGCGACGATGGTTCGACGGGAACGAAAAGTAAACATCGGGAATGGCGCCGGCACCCGATCCCGCATTTCCGCATACTGGCGAGTCGCGGTCCTGAACAAAACCGTTGACCGCAAAACCAGCCCCGCCCGTCGTGGTGTCAAATCCAAAAAATAAAGTTTAATCAATGGTATAGACAGAACATGAACCGATGATGACGGGAACCGCGCGAAACCCTGGCCGGTTTTTTGCTTGCTATGAAACATCCATACCACACCACCAGGGCCGCCACCGCCGCCCTTGCCGCGGCGCTCGCGCTCGCCTCATCCCCGCTCGCCGCGCAAGACGCCGGTACGCAGGTAACCGACACGCCGGTTGCCCAGTCGCAACCCGATCCGGCGCCGCCGCCGGTCGCCGCCAGCCCGGCTCCGGCGCCGACGGTCGACATTCCTGCCGTTACGCCGTCCCCCGAGGCTATCGACGCTTCCGCGTCGCAGACGACGATGCGCTCGACCCGGTCGTCGGCAACTTCGCCCGCGCCCACGATGCGCCGCTCGAGTCACGCCACGGTCACTCGCACGACGACGGTAACTCACACCATGCCGGCCGCCGCCGTTCCGCCTCCCGCGAACGACGTTGCCGCGCCGGTGGATACGGTCGTCGCGCCGGCCACGACGGACGCGGCTCCGCCAGTTGCCGCAAACCCGGATGGCGTCGCCGACTCCAATCAGACGGCCAACGGCCTCACCGGGACAATCGGTGTTTTCGTACTCGCGTTATTGGCCTTGATCATCGCTTTCGTCGCGTTCCTGTTCATGCGTCGCCGCAGCCCGGTGACGACGCAAGTCGTGGAAA
>DATJHD010000373.1:0-4736 GCA_035494275.1 Croceibacterium sp. | reverse complement strand
GACAGCGAAGATGATCCGGATGCCGTGGTCCATCAGCCAGGGTCCGAACCATCCCTGCGCGCCGAAGAGCAGCACGTAGACGAGCCCGGCGACCACTGGTGAAACCGAGAACGGCAGGTCGATAAGCGTTACGAGGATGCTCTTGCCACGAAAATCGAACTTGGCCACCGCCCACGCGGCGCAGACCCCGAAGACCACGTTCAGCGGCACGGAGATCGCGGCGACAAGCAGCGTCAGCTTGATGGCGGAGACCGCATCCGGCTCGATTATCGCCGCACCGTAGGCCGCGAAGCCCTTGGCGAGGGCCTGCGCGAACACCGCGACCAGCGGCAGCACCAGGAAAAAGCCGATGAACAGGACGGCGACGAGGATCAGGCCGAGGCGCACGCTCCGGGCGTCCCCTGGAAGAGAAGGCGCGCTCACTGTTCCGCCTTCCTGCTGGTCCACGCCTGGATGCCGTTGATCAGCAGCAGCATCGCGAAGGAAGCCAGCAGCAGGACCGTCGCGATCGCGGTCGCCGCGGCATATTCGTACTGCTCGAGCTGCGTGACGATCAGCAGCGGCGCGATCTCGGACTTATAAGGCATGTTGCCGGCGATGAAGATGACCGACCCATACTCGCCGATGGCGCGTGCCAGAGCGAGCGCGAAGCCCGTCAGCAGCGCGGGCAGTATCGCCGGCAGGATGACACGCAGGAACACCTGCCACGGGCGCGCGCCGAGAGAGAGCGCGGCTTCCTCGACATCCTTGCGCACGTCGGCGAGCACCGGTTCGACCGAGCGAACGATGAACGGCAAGCTGATGAAGATGAGCGCAATGGTGATGCCGATCGGCGTGTAGGCGATCTTGATGCCGAGAGGCTCGAAGAAGCGGCCGATCCAGCCGTTGGGCGAGTACAGCGCGGTCAAGGCGATGCCCGCGACCGCGGTCGGCAAGGCGAACGGCAGGTCGATCATCGCGTTGAGAACCCGCTTGCCGGGAAACTCGTAACGAACGAAGACCCAGGCACACAGCAGGCCGGACACCGCGTTGATCGACGCGGCGGCGATCGCCGTGCCGAAGCTGACGCGGTAGGCGGCCAGCGCCCGCTCCGAAAGGCCGACCGCCAGGAACTCGCTCCAGCCGAGCCCGGCGGCGCGGATGAACAGCGCGCTGAGGGGGAGGAGAACTATCAGCGAAAGCCAAGTGAGCGTGAACCCCATCGTCAGCCCGAAGCCGGGCACGATCGACTTGCGGCTGCGGCGCGCGCGTCGTCGCGGCGGCGCCAGGGCCGCCTGCATCTGCAGCTGCCTGCTCAATGCGATCTCCATGGGCTACTTCCGGGCTGCGCTGTAGATTGTGTCGAACACGCCGCCGTCGTCAAAAAAGCGCTTCTGCGCAGCCTGCCAGCCGCCGAACGCGTCATTGATCGTCACGAGGTTGAGCTTGGGGAAGGTCGAGGCGTATTTCGCCTGCACCTTGGGATCGATCGGCCGATAGTAATTCTGCGCAATGATCTCCTGCGCCTCGGGCGTGTAGAGGTACTGGAGGTAGGCCTCGGCGACTTTCTGCGTGCCGTGGCGCCCGGCATTGCCGTCGAGCACCGCCACCGGCGGCTCGGCGAGGATCGAGATCGAAGGGAGAACAATCTCGAATTTGCCCTCGCCGAGCTCCTTCTGCGCCAGGAAGGCTTCGTTCTCCCAGGCGAGAAGGACGTCGCCGATGCCCCGCTCGGCGAACGTGGTGGTCGAGCCGCGCGCGCCGCTGTCGAGCACGGGCACATTGGCGTAGAGCCTCTTCACGAAGTCCTGTGCAGCGGCATCCGAACCGTACCTGGCCTTCGCGTAGGCCCAGGCCGCGAGGAAGTTCCACCGCGCGCCGCCGCTCGTCTTGGGATTGGGCGTGATTACCGCGATGCCGGGTTTGACGAGGTCGGCCCAGTCCTTGATGCCCTTCGGGTTGCCTCGGCGGACGAGGAAGACGATGGTCGAATTGTACGGCGCGCTGTTGTGCGCGAGCTTCGCCTGCCATCCGGGCGACAGGGCCTTCGACTTCGCGGCAATCGAATCGATGTCGTACGCAAGCGCGAGAGTGGCGACATCCGCGTCGAGCCCATCGATGATGGCCCGGGCCTGCTTGCCGGAGCCGCCGTGGCTCATGTCGATTTTCACATCCTGCCCGGTTTCGGCCTTCCACTTGGCGGCGAACTTCGGGTTGATCGCGCCGTAGAGTTCGCGCGTCGGGTCGTAGGAAACGTTGAGCAGGCGGACCTCGGCGGGAGCACCGCCGGAATTTCGCCCATCGCCGGCGGGCTTGCCGGAGCAGGCCGCAAGGAACGCGGCGCCGGTCAGGCCGGCGATGGCCAGGAATCGCCGAGTCGCACGAAAGTTCATCCAGCAATCTCCCTCAACAGGTTGGGATTTCGAATCCCCCTTATCTCTACCTGTTTAATAGGGATATGCAAGTGGTCTTGAGCGACCTAGCCGGCCAGGCGGTGCTTTTCGTCAGGTCGCGCGCCGGACGGCGCGCTGGCCAGAGCGTCGGCGAGGGTGCGCGAATCGAGCACCTGCCGGCTGGCATCGTAAGCGCGGCCGAACTCGCGCCGGATTTCGCACGCCGCTTCGCTCACGCAGTCTTCACACCGCCGATAGCTTTGCCGTGAAAGGCACGGCAACGGCGCCAGGGGGCCCTCGAAAATTCGCAAGACTTCGCCGAAACTTACGGTATCTGCTGGACGAAGCATCACGTACCCGCCGCTCTTGCCGCGGCGGCTGTCGAGGATCCCTGCCTTCTTCAGGTCCAGCAGGATCTGCTCGAGGAACTTGTGCGGAATGGCGTAGCGGCGGGCGATTTCAGCGCTCGTCATGGCTCCGCCTTCCGGTGCCGCGGCAATCGCCAGCAAGGCCCTGAACGCGTATTTCGCCTTGTTTGAAATCACCGATCAATTCCCTAGTTACAAAGTCGGTATTTAAACCCTTGAAGCAAAAATTGCAAGCGGTCAGCCGGGCAGCATGAGCGACAGGACGAGCACCGCGACGCCGAAGGATAGAATGGTCAAAGGAAAGCCGAATCGCGGAAAATCCATGAAGCGATATCCGCCGGCGCCCATCACGACGGTGTTGTTGTGATGGCCGAACGGCGTGAGGAAGTCGACCGACGCTCCGATGGCCACCGCCATCAGCAGCGGCTCGATCGGCGTGCCTGTGCGCGAGGCGAGGCCCGCGGCGATCGGGCTCAGGATAGCGGCGGTCGAAACATTGTCGATGAACGGCGTGATCAGCACCGCGAGCGCCAGCATCGTCGTGCCCACGACCAGCGGGTCCGACGCCGGCAGGTACTCGGCGATTTCGTTCGCGATCAGCCGCGCGGTGCCCGTGTCCTGCACCGCCAGTCCGAGCGGGATCATGCACGCGAGCAGGATGACGATGCTCCAGTTCAAATCCTGCAAGGCGGTGCGCAGGTTGAGATTGCCGGTCGCCGCGAGGGCAATGACCACGGCACCAAAGGCGATCTCGGTCGGCGCAAGGTTGAGCGCGGTCAACACGATGCCGACGATGAATATCCCGACACTGAGCCATGCCTTTCCGCCAAATCGGCCCGGCCGACGCGGCGACAGCGGCAGAAGGCTGCACTCGGCTGCAATCAGCCGAAGGTCGTCGCGCTCCCCGGCGAGTACCAGGACGTCGCCCATGCCGACCTGCACCTCGCCGAAACTGCCTTCGATGCGGCCGCGCCGGACGGAAAGGCCGACGACCTGCAGCGAGTGCTCGGCGAACGCGTGGATGGCGCCGATGCGGGAGCCAAGCAGCAGGCTCTCGGGCATCACCACATATTCGCGCCGCTCGGCAGCTTCCGGCACCGGCTGGAGCGGAAGCAACGCAGCCGCGTCCGCGAGTTCGTCGAGCAGGCTGAGATCCGCCTCGACGACGACGATGTCGCCCGCGGCCAAGGCGATGTCGGAGCGGCGGGCGAACACATGCGCTCCCTCGCGCATGACCGCGTGCACCTGCACGCCCTGTTCCTCGGCGAGATCAGGCAGGCGCTTGCCGACCAGCGGGGAATCCTGCGGCACCCGGCGCTCGGCGACGACATGGGCCGGTGAGGCCTCGTCGAGCGTCGCGCCCTCCGTGAAGCGCGAGAAGGTGAGCGGAGCGCCGGCCACTATCCAGGCAAGACCGACCGCCGCGAGCGGACCGCCGAGGAGCGCCAGTTGGAAATAGCCGAAGTCCCGGCCGGTCTCGCTGATCAGCCATTCGTTGACGACGAGGTTGGCCGGTGTGCCGGTGAGCGAGCACATGCCGCCGAGCAGCGTCGCGAAACTGAGAGGCATCAGCATCCTTGCGGGCGACAGGTTGAGCCGCTCGGCCACCGACATGGTCACCGGGAACATCAGCGCCAGCGCCCCGATGTTGTTCATGAACACCGAGATCGCCGCGCCGGTGATGCAAATGATCGCCAGCGCCGCGCGCTCGCTGCGGAAATGATAGACGATCCGGCGCGCGAAGCTGTCGATCACTCGGGCCCGCGAGAGCGCCGCGACCACCAGCAGGACCTCCACCACGGTGACCACGGCCGGGCTGGCGAAACCCACGAACACGTTCTGCACCGGCACCACGCCGGCGAGGAAACCGGCGCCCAGCCCGCACAGGGCGACCAGTTCCACGCGGAACCGCTCGGTCGCGTACGCGGCGAGCATTCCCAGCAGGATCACGACGATGGCCGCTTGCGCGAGTGTCATCTGGGCTGCGCGATTCCTG
>DATJHD010000372.1:0-11369 GCA_035494275.1 Croceibacterium sp. | reverse complement strand
ACGATCACCGCGAGGCGGCCGACGACAAGGCCGTCGGCGTCGATCAGGTGCCATTTCTTGTCGACCTCGGCCGGCTTGATCGACCGGGTCTGCTTGCTGAGGGCCTTCATGGCTCTTCCTTCTTGACGAAATTCGTGCGTGCCGTCGATTCGATGCGGGCGGTACGCGGAGCGGCGCATTTGTCCGGCACCGGGCCTCAAGTCAAGGGTTTCCGCGGGTTTGCGGGGAGGTAAAATAATACCTTCGCCCTATTCGAGCCCGGCAAGCCAGGCCGCCGTCGCCGCAGCGGCGGCGTCGGCGCGCCAGCCGGTGATGGCCGGCGTCTCGTAGGGATGGATCTCGGCGAGGCGGGCGACGGCCTTGTCGAGCAATCCCTCGCTGGTCTTGAACAGCGCCCCGCACTCGCGCGCTTCGCCGCGCTCGCCCTGCCACACGTAGAACGAGCGCACAGGCACGAGATTGGCGCACGCGATCAGGCCTTCGTCGAGCAGGGCCGCGGCGGCTTTCGCGGCGTCGTCCTCGCTCGCAAACGGGCTCCAGATCAGCGCCGCGCTCATGCGCCCCGGCGCCCGAGGACATGGATTCCCCAGGCGGTCGCCGCGGCCACCAGCGCGCCGACCAGCTGGTGGAGCGCGGCGAGCCAGATCGGCACGCTCATCATCACAACGCCGATGCCGAGGATGACCTGCGTCCCGAAGGCGATGTGGATGGCCACCGAGGCGCGCCGCTCGGGCCGGCGGACCTTGCGCGCGAGCCATACGAGCGCGGCCACGGTGACCCACGCCCACCAGCGGTGAATGAAATGGACGATCGCCGGATCGGCGAACAGCGCGCGGCCGAGGCTCTCGCTGGTGAACGTCGGGCCGGGCCAGACGGCGCCGTTCATCAGCGGCCAGTCCTTGGCGACGAGCCCGGCGCGCAAGCCCGCCATCAGCGCGCCGTAGAGAAGCTGTATCGCCACGACGACAGCGACCGCGACGCCTAACCCGGTCAGCCGCGCCGGCCGAGCCGCCGGATCGTCGGCCAGCGCGAGAAGGTCGAGCGCGGTCCAGATGATCGCCGCCATCGTGAACAGGGCGGTGAGAAGATGGGTCGCGAGCCAACCGGGCGCGACCTCGACCATGCCCGGCTGCAGCCCCGAGCGCACCATCAGCCAGCCGAACACCCCCTGCAGGCCACCGAGCGCGAGCAGCGCGACCAGCCGCCAGTGAAAGCCGCGCGGAATCTGCCGCCTGACCCAGAACCACACCAGCGGCAGGAAGAACACGAGCCCGATCAGCCGGCCCAGCAGCCGATGGGAATATTCCCAGAAGAAGATGCCCTTGAACTGGCCCAGCGTCATCCCGGCATGGATCGCCGCGTACTGGTCGATCTGCCGGTAGTGGTCGAACTCCGCCTGCCATTGCGCGTGGCTCAGCGGCGGGATCACGCCGGTAACCGGGTTCCAGCGGGTGATCGAAAGCCCGGACTCGGTCAGGCGGGTGATGCCGCCCACGACCACCATCAGCACGATCATCGCGGCGACGACGAGCAGCCAGCGGGCGATCGCGCGGGGGCGCATGGCGGCGGCGCGGGATCGACCCGCTGGGGAACGGGCAAGGGTTGCGGACATGACCGCGCTCTGCGCGCGTGTCGCGCGAATCGCAAGCCGAACCGCACCGGGCCCGCGACGAACAATTTGCATCGGGCAAAAATAGCGCAAATCCGCCCTTGCGCTACGATACATCGTCACATAAATCGCCGCGCATGGGTGCTTCGATCGCATGGATTCGCAACCGGCTCGACCGCGTGGGGCTGACGCTTTCGGTGCTGTGCGCGGTCCATTGCGTAGGCACGCTGCTGCTCGTCACCGTGCTCGGCCTCGGCGGATCGATCCTGCTCGACCCGGCCATCCACCGGGTCGGCCTGGTGCTGGCGATGGTCGTGGTCGGCGTCGCCATCGGCCTGGGCGCGCTGCGCCATCGCCAGCCGGCGCCGTTCGTCATCGCGGTCATGGGCCTCACGTTCATGGGCGTCGCCATGACCGCGCCGCGTGAAAGCGAGGAAGCGGTGCTGACGATCATCGGCGTATCGCTGGTCGCGCTCGCCCACGTGCTCAACGTGCGCCACTTGCACCGCTGCAACTTGCGCCACCCGTAACAGGCGCTATCGCGTAGCGGAAATGACCGCTTCGCTTTCCCTCACCGTCAACGGCGAGCCGCGCCGCAGCTCGGCCGCCACAATCGCCGCGCTGGTCCGCGAGCTCGCCCTCAAGCCGGAGAAGGTCGCGGTCGAGCGCAACGGGATCATCGTCCCGCGCTCGACGCTCGGCGAAGCGCCGCTGGCCGATGGCGACGTCCTCGAGATCGTCACGTTCGTCGGCGGCGGCGATCATTCGGCGAAGGTCGACGAGGACACATGGACCGTCGCCGGCAAGACGTTCCGCAGCCGCCTGATCGTCGGCACGGGCAAGTACAAGGACTTCGCCGAGAACGCCGCCGCGCTCGAGGCGAGCGGGGCGGAGATCGTCACCGTGGCAGTGCGGCGGGTGAACATTTCCGATCCGAGCCAGCCGGTGCTGATGGACTTCATCGATCCCAGGCGCATCACCTATCTTCCCAACACTGCCGGCTGTTTCACCGCCGAGGAGGCGATCCGCACGCTGCGCCTGGCGCGCGAGGCGGGCGGCTGGGAACTGGTCAAGCTCGAGGTGCTCGGCGAGGCGCGCACGCTTTACCCCGACATGCGCGAGACGCTGAAGGCGACCGAAACGCTTGCCGCCGAAGGCTTCAAGCCGATGGTCTACTGCGTCGACGATCCGATCGCCGCGAAGCAGCTGGAAGATGCCGGCGCCGTTGCCATCATGCCGCTCGGCGCCCCGATCGGCAGCGGGCTCGGCATCCAGAACCGCGTGACCATCCGCCTGATCGTCGAGGGCGCCAATGTGCCGGTGCTGGTCGATGCCGGCGTCGGTACGGCGAGCGATGCCGCGGTAGCGATGGAGCTCGGCTGCGACGGCGTGCTGATGAACACCGCCATCGCCGAGGCGAAGGACCCGATCCGCATGGCGCGGGCGATGAAGCTGGCCGTCGAAGCCGGGCGCGAGGCCTATCGCGCGGGGCGCATGGCCACGCGCAAGTATGCCGATCCGTCGAGCCCGCTGGCGGGGCTGATCTGAACCCAACGGCTGCCGCGCGCCCCTAAGCCAGCGGAATGACGATGACTTCGATGAATTCAGCAAGGATTACCCTCAAGGCAGCCATGGCGGTGGGCCTTGCGCTCGCAGGCGGACAGGCGGCGGCGCACAAGCTTCCGGCGCCGTCGATCGAAGGCCTGTGGCTGACCGACGATCATAGCGGGGCGGTCAGGATTGCGGCGTGCGGATCGAAGTTGTGCGGATACATCGCGCAGGTGCTCGACAAGCGTCCGGGCGTTCCCGGGACCGACATCAACAACCCCGATCCCGACCTTCGGAAGCGCCAGCTGGTCGGCCTTTTGACCTTGTGGGGCTTCTCGCGCCAGGGCGATGAATGGGCCGGAGGCCGCGCTTACGATCCCAAGAGCGGCAAGAGCTACCGCTCGACGCTGGAGCTCGAGCCGGACGGATCGCTGAAAGTGACAGGCTGCGTGTTCGTGATCTGCCAATCGCGGCGCTGGACGCGCAAACGGTAAGCAGGCGGCGCGGCGCCACGGCGGCGCCGCGCCGAAATGCGCTTACGACCGCTTGAGGTCGTATTTCATCGTCGAGCCGTCGCGCTCGTTGTGATTGACGACGTGGATCTTGTCGCCGTCGACCGTCATGTCGGTTGTGCTTATGACTTTGCCGTCTCGCTTGTCGGTCTCGCGATAGGCATTGTCACCCGTCTTGGTGACGGCCGCGGTGGTCTTGCCGATGTCACCCTGGATCGGCACGTCGGGACCGCCGATCTTCGCGTCGTAGCTCTGGCCGGTAGGGGCGCTCATGTGCAGCGTGTCGCCGTCGAGCTTGAACGTGACCGTCGTGCCTTCATCCGACACGTCGGTGTACTTGTCGATCTTCCACGAGCCGGACAGCGCGTGGGCTCCGGCGGGAGCGGTGCCGACACGGGTCTCGTTGAGGCTGCCGGTCACCGTCTTGGATCCCGAATCGTCCTTGAAGTCGATCTTCAGCATCTTGCCGTCGTCGGACACCGAATACTTGGTCTCCGAGGTGACCTTGTCGCCCTTCTTCATCGTCTGGGTAACGTGATGGTCGTCGTCGATCTTGACCGAGCCGCTGTCCGAGTAAGCCCGACCGCTGACCGGGTGGAATGCGCCGTCGGCCGCGATCTCCAGCGGCGGAACGCAGCTCGAGCAGGAGAACTTGCCGTCCTTGAGCATGTACTCGTCAGGCTTGGAATCGAGCTGCACGGTGGCGAGGTCGGCCTTCCAAGTGCCGTCGATCCCGCCGGCGGCGGTCGAGGCCTGGGCCGAAGGGCCGTTGCCGCCCGCGGGCTGCTGGTTGCAGGCCGCCAACGAGATCACGGAGGCAGCCAGAATCGCTGCCGCAATAGTCTTTTTCATGAGCACTCCCCCGAGTTGGTCCGTCATTGGATGATCGGCGACCCCGGCCGGCGCGCGCATCAGGGCTTCGAGCGATGGTGTCTCGTGTCGGCTGTGAGTGAGCTAACATTTTTACATAAATTAGCAACAAGATGTGTGCGCTTCACAAGCCATGGGGCGCCCCGCCCGTGTGAACGGCCAAGCGGATTTCTTGGTCAGCGTTTACCCGTTGCTAACCAAAGTCGGTGACAACTCGGCCCCTACCAAACGGGGGGCATCCCAATGGCCAAGGCCGGGACCGCATCGCTGACCATCGCCGAGCTGCGCGAGTTCGCCAGCTTCTCGGAAGGCGAGCAACGCTTCATCGAACGCAGCCTCGATATCGGGCTCGGACGCGGGGACGCATTCAAGGCCTGGGGCTCGAAGGCCAGGGGCAAGGACGCCGGGATTCGCAGCCAGTACCTCGCCTATCGCGAGCTCAAGGCGCTGCGCGACATGGTGCCGTGCGAGACGACCATGGAAGGCCTCGAGCCGTTCATGGGGCCGCTGATGCGGGTCACCGCGCAGGATCTCGCGATGGACCAGCTCGAAAGCTTTTCCGCCTACCGTTTCCTCTACGAGCGCCTGCTCGGCGCCCGGGCGCGCCCGTGGCTGCCGGCCGCGTTCTGCGCCGCCGCCGCGTTGCCGCAGATCCGTCCGGCGAGGCGCAAGATCCTGCTGCAGAGCTTGAGCGAAGCGGCCGCCACCGCGCCCGGCTGGTCCGACCGCGAGCCGTGCTTCTACCCGGAGAAGGTCGAGGCCGAGGCGGCCTGATCAGTCCCTGTACAGCGCCGCAAGCCTGTCGCCGTACCGTTCGCGGATCGGCCCGCGGCGGATCTTCATGCTCGGCGTCATCATTCCGTTCCCGACGCTGAAGGGCTCGTCGGCGAAAGCGAACTGGCGCACCTTCTCGGTGACCGACAGTTCTTCGTTGACCCGGTCGATCGCCGCGCGGATGGCGCTGCGGAAAGCCGGAAGCTGCTGCAGCTCGGCCATGTCGAAGGGCTCGATATTGGCCTTGGCCCATTCGAACGCCCAGTCGGCGTCGGGCACGATCAGCGCGACGACGTAGGGCCGCTTGTCGCCGCTGACCATCGCCTGAGCGATCTCGGGCTGCAGCGTCAGCATGCCTTCGAGCTTCTGCGGGGCGATGTTGTCGCCCTTGTCGTTGACGATGATGTCCTTCTTGCGGTCGGTGATGACGATGCGGCCGGCCTCGTCGAGGTGACCGATGTCGCCGGTGTGCAGCCAGCCGTCGACGATCGCCTTCGCCGTCGCCTCCTCGTCGTTCCAGTAGCCGAGCATGACGAGCTCGCCGCGCACCAGGATTTCGCCGTCCTCGGCGATCTTGACCTCGACCCCGCGCAAGGGCGGGCCGACGGTGTCGAGCTTGATGCCGGAAGAGGGGAAATTGACGCTCACCACCGGGGCGGTTTCGGTCTGGCCGTAGCCTTGCGCCATGACCAGGCCGAGGGACTGGAAGAACGCGCCGATCTCCGGATTGAGCGGCGCGCCGCCCGAGATCAGCGCCTTGATATGGCCGCCGAAGCGCCGGCGGATCTTCGGCCGCAGGGTCACGTCGAGCAGCCGCTCGATCGGCCAGTCGATCGCGCGGTGCTCGCCCGCGGCCCGGCGTTCGGCGAGCGACAGGGCGCGGTCGAGCAGGAAGTTCGCCAGCCGGCCCTGCTTCTCGACCTGCTTGACGATCCGCGCGCGCAGCATCTCGAACAGCCGCGGAACGACGATCATGAAGGTCGGCCTGCACTCCTCGATATTGGCGGCGAGCTTGTCGAGGCCCTCGGCGTACCAGATGTTCGCGCCGAGCCCGATCGGCAGATAGAGCCCGGCGGTGTGCTCGAGCGCGTGGCTGAGCGGGAGGAACGAGAGGAAGCGCTCTTCGGTCCAGCCGAAGTCCGCCGCGAGCACCTCGCCGGCGCCGGCGACGTTGCGCAGGATCGCGCCGTGGGACAGCAGCACGCCGCGCGGGGCGCCGCTGGTGCCGCTGGTGTAGATGATACATGCCGGGTCCTCGCGGCGGACAGTCGCGATCCGCCGGTCGACGGCTGCGCGCGCGGCGACGGCGTCGCCCTGCAGCAGATCGGACCAAGCGTGCAGCTGGAAGCTTGCCTGGCTGTGCCGCAGCGGCTCGATGGCGATGACGTGCTCGGCGATTCCTGTGCGGATGATCGCCGGCAGCAGCGGCCGCGCGAGCTTGCGGTCGGAGACGATGACCGCCTTCGCGCCCGAATTGGCCAGCACGTGCGCGTGGTCGCTTTCGGTGTTGGTGATGTAGGCCGGCGTCGTGATGCACCCCGCGGCCATGATCGCGAGGTCGGCGAGCGCCCACTCGGGGCGGTTTTCCGAAACCAGCAGGACCCTGTCGCCGTCGGCGAGGCCGAGGCGGCGAAGGGCCTCGGCGAGAAGCGAGACCCGCCCGGCCGCCTCGCGCCAGCTTATCGAGCGCCACTCGCCTTCGCGCTTGGCGGTGAGGAACGGCCTGTCGCCCCGT
Organism: Croceibacterium sp.; assembly: GCA_035494275.1. Classification (GTDB taxonomy): domain Bacteria; phylum Pseudomonadota; class Alphaproteobacteria; order Sphingomonadales; family Sphingomonadaceae; genus Croceibacterium_B. Next base: position 4,321 of record DATJHD010000372.1, on the reverse strand, counting down.
TCGTCCGCGCGCCTGAGGAACAGCTCGACGAGGCTGCTCGAAGCATCGAAATCGGCGATCTGCACCGGCTGCGCGTTCTCCATCCCCCGGAAGGGAGAAGGCTTAAGGCGCAAGGCCCGTTGCGGCAAGCGGGCCTATTCGGGCGGACGGTTGAGGCCGTCCGTCCGGCGCTCGATCTGCGTCACGTTGCCAGCGGTATCCATCGCCACGCCTTCGCTGCGCGGATCGGCCGCGCCGATCCAGCGGCCGTCCACCCGCTCGATGGCGTTGGCCTTCAGGCCTAGCGGGGCGATGCGCAAGGTCTCGCCGAGCGCCTGCAGCTGCGGCGCCAGCGCCTCGAGCTCGGTCCCCTGCTCGAGCGTCCCGCCTTTCGAGGGGGCGTAGAGCAGGCCCATCGCGATCGCGTCCTGGGCGCTCATGTGCCAGTCGACGATGCCGACGAGCGCCTTGGCCACCTGGGCGATGATCGTCGCCCCGCCGGCCGCGCCGATCGCGGCGCGAACCTCGCCGTCGGGTCCGTAGACGATCGTCGGCGCCATCGAGCTGCGCGGCCGCTTGCCGCCTTGCACGCGATTGACGGTGAGGTAGCCATCCTTGACCGGCACGCGGTCGAAGTCGGGCATCTCGTTGTTGAGGAAATAGCCGTCCACCGATACCCCCGAGCCGAAGTAGCCGTTGATCGTGGTCGTCACCTCGACGACGTTGCCCGCCGCATCGGCCACCGCGAGGTCGGTCGTGCCGCGATCGTTCTGGGGCACCGCTGCGACCTTCGGTGGCGCACCCGCCGGATGGCCGGGCTCGTACGATGCGAGCGTGTGCTGCGGGTCGATCAGCGCCGAGCGCGAGGCGAGGTATTTCTCGTCGAGCAGGCCGGCGACGGGGACGCTGACGAAGCCCGGATCGGCGATGTAGGCGTCGCGGTCGGCGTAGGCGAGGCGTTCGGATTCGGCGAACAGGTGCCAGGCGGTCGGCGAAGCGCGTCCGAGCCTGCCCATGTCGAACCGCTCGAGCTGCTTGAGGATCATCAGCACCGTGATCCCGCCCGACGACGGCGGGCCCATTCCGCAGATGCGATAGCGGCGGTAGGTGCCGCAGACCGGCGGGCGCTCCTTCGCCTGGTAGCGCTCGACGTCCGCCGCGGTCATGTTCGAGGGACCGACGGCGGCGGTGTCGAGCGCCGCGGCGATCTTGCGCGGGTTGTCGCCCCGGTAGAACGCGTCCGGGCCTTGCCGCGCCAGCTTCTCGAGCGTCGCGGCGAGCAGGGGCAGCCGCAAGGTTTCGCCGATCGCGGGCGGCTGGCCGTTCGGCATGTAGGCGTCCCTCGCCGGTCCGGCGATGCCCCGCCCGAACCTGTCGAGGCCGTTGTGCAGCCGCGCGGTGACCTCGAAACCGCCACGAGCGAGGCGGATCGCCGGCTCGAAAAGCTTGGCCCATGCGAGCTTGCCGTGACGCTTGTGGGCCTCGGCCATCGCCGCGACGGCCCCGGGCACCCCGGCGCTCTTGCCGCCGACGAAACCCTCGCGCCCCGGGAGCGGCTTGCCGTCGGTGCCGAGGAACCAGTCGGGCGTCGCCGCCTGGGGCGCCGTCTCGCGCCCGTCGATCGTCTCGATCCCGCCGCCCTTGCCGTCGTGCCGGACCCAGAACAGCCCACCGCCGATGCCGGAGTTCTGCGGCTCGACCACGTTCAGCGCCAGCATCGCGGCGATGGCCGCGTCGGTCGCGTTGCCGCCCTCGCGGAGGATTTCGACGCCGGCCGCCGCGGCGCGCGGGTCGGCGGCGGAAACGATGCCGGAGGACCCGGCCGCCGACGGTTGCCGGGCGACGGGAGACTGGGCGGGAACGGTCGCGCAAGCCTGCAGGAACAGCAGGGGCGCCAGGACGAACGTCATTTTCCGAAGCGACATTGCGGCCCTGCTATTCGCTGCCGACCGCTTCCGCAACCGAAGCAAAGCCGTCGCGACGCATCAGCTGTTCGAGGCCCCGCACGATGCGGCGGGCGATGCCGGGGCCCTCGTAGACCATGGCGGTGTAAAGCTGCACCAGGCTGGCGCCCGCGCGGATGCGGACCCACGCGTCCTGCGCACTGGCGATCCCGCCGACGCCGACCAGCGGGAGCGCGCCGCCCGTCGCCTTGCGGAAGTCGCGCAGGCGCTGGAGCGCAAGCGGCTTCAGCGGCTCGCCTGACAGTCCTCCGGCCTCCCCGGAGAGGGGCGACCTGAGCGGCGGGCGCGAGATCGTCGTGTTCGAGACGATCAGCGCGCCCAGTCGCTTGTCGATCGCGATGCGCGCGATGGCGTCGACGTCGGCCGGCTCGAGGTCGGGCGCGACCTTGAGAAAGATCGGAGGACCGGCAGGCCGTGGGCCTGCCGCAGTATCCGATCTCGGAGGACCGGCAGGCCGGGGGCCTGCTGCAATGTCCGGGTTGCCCGAGCCTGGTCCAAGCGCCTCGAGGACCGCGTCGAGCAGTCCGACAAGCGCGCCCTCATCCTGCAAGGCACGCAAGCCCGGCGTGTTGGGGCTCGATATGTTGACCGCAAGGTAGCTCGCCAGCGGCGCCATGATCTGTGTCATCGCCGCATAGTCGGCAATGCGGTCGGGCGAATCCTTGTTGGCGCCGATGTTGATGCCGATGAGGCCGCCGCGAGCGCGCCGCGCCGCCAGCCGCCGCGCCGCCGCCTCGGCGCCATGGTTGTTGAAGCCCATTCGGTTGATCACCGCCCGGTCGTCGGCAAGACGGAACAGGCGGGGCCTGGGGTTCCCCGGCTGTGGCCGGGGAGTGATCGAGCCGGCCTCGGCGAACCCGAAACCGAGGCCGAGCAGCGCATCGGGCACTTCGCCGTCCTTGTCGAAGCCGGCGGCCATGCCGAGCGGGTTGGGAAATGCGAGCCCGGCGACGTCGACCGCAAGCGGTCCGGGCTCCGCGGGTCGGCCGGCCGGGGTGAGCTTGAGCGCCGCCAGCGCCAGGCCGTGCGCCCGCTCGGCGTCGAGGGCGAACAACGCGGGGCGAACGAGCCGGTAGAGCATCGGCCCGCCCTATGGCAGCGCGGCGCGGTCCTGTCGATTTCTTCGCACAAGCGGCTGAAAGGCTGAGATTGTTCCATTTCGGCCGCGATTGTCGCTTTTCTACAAGCCCGCGGCCGCGGACTAACCTATTTTGCGTTCGCGACCCGAAGGGCTCGGAGCAGCAATGCATCGAGTTCTCGACTTTCGAAGGGCGGCACCGTCATCGGCGCCGCCCCTTTTTTTGCCTCGCACTGCTCTTGAGCGCTCATCGCGAACGACTCGCAACAGTCGTTTTTCATTGAATCGCAAGGCGTCCTGCCTATTTGAATTGGAGCGAATCACTCCAATTCAAGGAAACCCGGGCCCGATGCGCCTGTCGAGCATGGCCGATTATGCCGTCGTCACGATGAGCGCCGCCGCGCGCCATTGCGGCGGCGCGCGCGTTTCGGCCGCCGACCTCGCGGAGGAGACGGGACTGCCGCTGCCGACGGTGCACAAGGTCACCGCCCTTCTCGGCAAGGCCGGCCTGCTGCGCTCGATCCGCGGCGGTGGCGGCGGGCTACAACTGGCGCGCCCGGCCGCGGCGATCACGCTGGCCGACATCGTCGAGGCGGTCGAAGGGCCGATCGCGCTCACCGCCTGCGTCGAGCACGGCAAGCACGACTGCGCGCTCGAAGGCGCGTGCTGCGTCCAGCCGCATTGGGGTCTTGTCAACGCGGCTATGCGCGGGGCCTTGGCCGGCATTCCGCTCACCCAACTGGCGCAGCGCCAACTCGCGAGGGTGCAATGAGGACCAACCTGGAGCCGCCTCGCGCCCGGCACCCGCATCTTCGCGCCACTGCGCCCTTGCGGGGTCAACCGTTCCTGGGGTCCCGAGCATGAGCGAAGACGTCGAAATCCAGGACCTCGCCGCCCGCGAAGCGGCCGCCAAGGCGGCCGAGTACGAGCACGGCTGGTCGGCAGACATCGAGACCGAGTTCGCGCCAAGGGGCCTTTGCGAGGACACGGTCCGCTTCATCAGCGCGAAGAAGAACGAGCCCGAATGGATGCTCGAATGGCGCCTCAAGGCGTTCCGCCTGTGGCAGGGGATGAGCGCACCCGACTGGGCCAAGCTGTCGATCCCGCCGATCGATTACCAGAACGCCTATTATTACGCCGCGCCCAAGGCCAAGCCGAAGCTCGCCAGCCTCGACGAGCTCGATCCCGAGATTCGCGCGGTCTACGAGAAGCTCGGCATCCCGCTGGAGGAGCAGAAGGTCCTCGCCGGGGTCGAAGGCGCGCGCAAGGTCGCGGTCGACGCGGTGTTCGACAGCGTTTC
>DATJHD010000371.1:0-5064 GCA_035494275.1 Croceibacterium sp. | reverse complement strand
GCGGGTAGGGGCGCGCTCAATGCAGCGCCTCACCCTCGCCGGCGGCATCCCCGAAACCTTGAGGGGGAGCATCGTCGCCCTCGGCAATTTCGACGGATTCCATCTCGGCCACCAGGCGGTGGTCGGGCGAGCGATCCAGCGCGGGTTTCACGAGCGCCGCCCGGTCATCGTCGCGACCTTCGATCCCCATCCGGTCCGCTATTTCAAGCCGGACGTGCCCCCGTTCCGGCTGACGACGCTTGACCAGCGCGAGCAGCTGTTCGCGCATGCCGGCGCGGACGCGATGCTGGTGTTCGAGTTCAATGCCCAGCTCGCCGCGACCACCTCGACCGACTTCATTTCCGAAATTCTTGCCCGTCAGATCGGCGCCGCGGGCGTCGTGACCGGCGACGACTTCACTTACGGGAAGGGCCGGACCGGAAGCGTCGAGGAGCTACGCGAGGTCGGCTCCCAGCACGGCATCGTCGCCGAAGCGGTCGCGCCGGTGTTGATCGACGGCGAGCGCGTCTCCTCCGGTCGAATCCGCGAGGCGCTGGTCGAAGGCGACATCGGCCATGCGACCCACCTGCTCACCCGCGACTTCACGGTCGAAGGCGTGGTGCAGCGTGGCGACGCGCGCGGGCGTGAGCTCGGCTATCCCACCGCGAACCTCGAGCTCGGCGATTATCAGCGGCCGAAATACGGCATCTATGCAGTCCGCGTGACGCTGGACGACGGCACTGAGCGTCCCGGCGTCGCGAGCCTCGGCGTCCGCCCCACCTTCGACCCGCCGCGGGAGCTTCTCGAAGCCCACCTCTTCGGCTTCGACGGCGACCTTTACGGCCAGAAGGTCGGGGTCGCGCTCCACGCCTACATCCGCGAGGAGCGCAAGTTCGGTGGAATCGAGCCGCTGATCGCCCATATGCGCGACGACGAAGCGAAGGCGCGGCAGCTACTGGCGCTGGCGTAAATTCCTCCCCGAGCTTGTCTCGGGGAGGGGGACCGTGCGGAGCACGGTGGAGGGGAATGCTCAAGGATATCGCACCCAAGGCGCAGTCAGCGCCGGCGCGAAACGCACGCAAGCTCCGGCGCAAGATGACCCTGCCCGAAGTGATTCTTTGGCATTGGCTTCGGCAGCGGCCGGATGGCCTCAAGTTCCGCCGGCAGCATCCGACGGGGCCTTACGTGCTCGACTTCTTCTACAGCGATGCCCGCCTAGCAATTGAAGTGGACGGCGAAGCGCATTCACGTGGGAACCGGCCGGAGCGGGATATCGGCCGAGACCAATGGCTCGCAGCCGCCGGGATCGTGACGCTACGCATCCCAGCGGTTGAGCTTCTCAACGATGCCGACGCGGTGCTTCGGCTTATTTTAGCTGAGACGACGGCGCGTCTGCCCCTCCACCATCCGGCTGCGCCGGCCGGTCCCCCTCCCCGAGGCAAGCTCGGGCAGGATTGAGTCGGTTGCACATCCGACCGCGCCCCCGCTAAGGCCGCGCACCAATGGCCGACGCCCCCGCCAAGACTGATTACCGATCGACCGTCTTCCTTCCGCGCACCGACTTTCCGATGAAGGCCGGGCTGCCGCAGAAGGAGCCGGCGATCCTCGCGCGTTGGGAATCCGAAGGGCTGTACCAGCGCATCCGAGAGAGCCGCGAGGGGCGCGAGAAGTTCATCTTCCACGACGGCCCGCCCTACGCCAACGGCGACATCCACATCGGCCACGCGCTCAACCATACGATCAAGGATATGGTCGTTCGGACGCAGGCCCTGCTCGGCAAGGACGCGCCTTACGTGCCCGGCTGGGACTGCCACGGCCTTCCGATCGAGTGGAAGGTCGAGGAGCAGTACCGGAAGAAGAAGCTCAACAAGGACGAGGTGCCGGTCAAGGAGTTCCGCGCCGAGTGCCGCGCTTATGCGCAGCATTGGGTCGACGTGCAGCGCGAGCAGCTGAAGCGCCTCGGGGTCAGCGCGAACTGGGACAAGCCCTATCTGACGATGAACTTCCACGCCGAGGCGACGATCGTCTCCGAGCTGTTCAAGTTCGCCGAGACGGGCCAGCTCTATCGCGGCGCCAAGCCGGTGATGTGGTCGCCGGTCGAGAAGACCGCGCTGGCCGAGGCCGAGATCGAGTACGAAGACATCGTCTCGACCCAAATCGATGTCGCGTTCGAGATCATCGAGAGCCCGATCCCGGAGCTGGTCGGCGCTTATGCTGTGGTGTGGACGACGACGCCGTGGACGATCCCGGTCAACCAGGGCGTCGCGTACAATCCCGGCATTACCTACTACCTCTTCAAGGCGGACGACGGACGAGATTACCTGATTGCGTTTGATCTCGTGGACGCCTTCCGCGCTCGAACGGGCTTGAGCGACCGGGATGATCCTAATGCCCCTGAGCCTAACGATAACGACGCACTAATCAGGCACACAGCAGCACGAACCTACGTCGGCACGAAGCTCGTCGGCACGATCGCCCGCCACCCGATGCACAAGCTCGGCGGGTTCTTCGCCAAGCCGCGTCCGTTCCTCGCGGGCGCCTTCGTCACCACCGACCAGGGCACCGGTCTCGTCCACATGGCGCCCGACCACGGCGAGGACGATTTCGAGCTTTGCCGCGCCAACGGCATCGACCCGGTGTTCGCGGTCGATGCGGGCGGCCTGTACCGGCCCGACTGGCTGTGGCTCGGCGGGCAGGGCAGCGTCATCAACAACAAGTTCAACGCGCCCGACGGGCCGATCTGCTCGGACCTGCGCGAGGCGGGCGGCTTGCTCGCCGCGAGCGAGGACTTCCAGCACAGCTATCCGCATTCGTGGCGGTCGAAGGCGAAGGTCATCTACCGCTGCACCCCGCAATGGTTCATCGCCATGGACAAGCCACTGCCGCAGTTCTCGGGAGAGACGCGGGCGGAGCAGAGGTGGGATAATGAGGGGGGTGCGGTGCCCTCAGTCCCCTCTCCCCTCGAGGGAGAGGGTGCCGAGCGGAGCGAGGCGGGTGAGGGAATGTCGGATTCACACCCTCACCCTTCCGCCGCTTCGCGGCTCCCCCCCTCTCCCTCGAGGGGAGAGGGGGCTACCCTTCGCTCCCTCGCGATGAACGCCATCGCAGCCACCCGCTTCGTGCCGGAGAAGGGACGCAATCGGCTCGGCTCGATGGTCGAACAGCGGCCGGACTGGGTGATCAGCCGCCAGCGCGCGTGGGGTGTTCCGATCGCGCTGTTCGTGGAGCGGAAAACCGGCGAGCTGCTGGTCGACCGTGAGGTGAACGCGCGCATCGTCAAGGCAATCGGCGAAGGCGGCGTGGATGCGTGGGACGCCGCCAATGCCGCAACCTTCCTCGGCAACCGCAATCCCGACGATTACGAGATAGTCACCGACATTCTCGACGTCTGGTTCGACAGCGGCTGCACGCACGTCTTCACACTCGAGAGCGGGCATTGGCCCGACGAGCGTTGGCCGGCGGACATCTATGTCGAAGGCTCGGACCAGCATCGCGGCTGGTTCCAGTCGTCTTTGCTGGAGAGCTGCGGGACGCGCGGGCGGGCGCCCTACAACGCCGTGCTGACCCACGGCTTCACGATGGACGCCAAGGGCATGAAGATGTCCAAGAGCCTCGGGAACACGATCAACCCGATCGACCTGATGAAGGAATATGGGGCCGACATCCTTCGGCTGTGGGCGCTGTCGGTCGACTTCACCGAGGACCACCGGATCGGGAAGGAAATCCTGGCGGGTGTCGCGGATCAGTATCGCAAGCTCCGGAATACCTTCCGCTACCTACTCGGGGCGCTCGACGGGTTCAGCGAGGAGGAGCGGCTGGACGACGTGTCGGCCTATCCCGAGCTCGAGCGATACATGCTGCACCTGACCGCGGTGCTCGACCAGAAGCTGCGCAACGCGGTCGACGATTTCGACTTCAATACGTACGTCCGCGCGCTGACCGACTTCTGCAACGAAGATTTGAGCGCCTTCTATTTCGATATCCGCAAGGACGTCCTCTATTGCGAGGTGGATGCCGAGACGGGCAAGCAGACCGAGCGGCGGCGGGCGTACCGGACGGTGCTCGACACTTTGTTCCACGCCCTGGTGCGGTGGCTCTCGCCGGTGCTGGTGTTCACCAGCGAGGAGGTGTGGGGAACGCGCTATCCGGAGGCGAAGTCGGTGCACCTGCTCGAATGGCCTGACCTCCCTTTCCTTCGTCATTCCCGCGAAAGCGGGAACCTAGCTGACGAAAAACTGGATCCCCGCTTGCGCGGGGATGACGAGTTGGTGGCGAAATGGACGCATCTGCGCGCGCTTCGGACCCAGGTGACCGAGGCGATCGAGCCGCTGCGGCGCGACAAGGTCATCGGGTCCAGCCTCGAAGCCGAGGTCACGGTCCCGAGCACCGAGGACCCGGCCTTGCTCGCCGAGCTGTTCATCACGTCGACAGTCCACAAGGGCGATGAGATCAGGGTGACGAAGACGGCAAACCACAAGTGCGGACGCTGCTGGCGGCACATGCCGGACGTGCGAGCGGACGGCGAGCTCGACCAGCGGTGCGAGGCGGTGCTGAATGGCTAAATATCGTCTCGGCTTCCTCGTCGCGCTCCTGGTGTTCGCGCTCGACCAGCTGGCGAAGTGGGTCGTGACGCATCCGCTGGGCGTCAACGAGATCGGCGACCAGCTGGTGCTGCTGCCGATCTTCAACTTCACCTTCACCCGGAACGAGGGCATCTCGCTTGGCCTGCTCAATGCGACCAACCCTCTCGGCCGCTGGATGCTGGTCGGGCTGACCACCGCGATCGCGGTCGGCGTCGCAATCTGGATCGGCCGCGAGAGGAACCGGATCGACCAGGCGGCGCTCGGCATGGTGCTCGGCGGCGCGCTCGGCAACATCATCGACCGCGTACGGTTCGGCTATGTCGTCGACTTTGCCGACCTGCATTTCGGCGACTTCCGGCCATTCCTGGTATTCAATGTCGGCGATGCGGCGATCAGCATCGCCGTCGTGATCCTGTTGCTCCGAGCCTTCCTCAGCCGTAAGGATCATCACGAAGGGCCAAGCCCCAAGGAGACTATCGAACATGCGTAAAGCCTTGACCGC
>DATJHD010000370.1:0-3557 GCA_035494275.1 Croceibacterium sp. | reverse complement strand
TCATCGATCGTTGCTCGAGCGCAGCGAACTGCTGCCTCCGCACGCCCAGCTCCTGCCGGCTGCGCGTCATTTCCGCTCGGGCGGAAAGCGCGGCTTGCTGCAACTGCTCGCCCTTCGACAGCTCGGAAGTGATGCCGGCCGTGCGCCTGCGAATGACCGGCAAGGTGGACTCGACGAGGATTCGCACCTTGACCAGCTCGTCCGTGCCGCCCGCATCCGAAACGGCGAGGAGCGGTGGACGCCGCGCCATCGTCGCCAGCCCCGCGAGGAGCGACGCCATCGGCTGCTGCTCCTGCGCAAGGCGCTGGCGATGCGCGGCGACATAGGCCGAGGCGAGCCGATATTGCGTGTCCGCCGCGGTGATCCGCGCCTCGGCGGCCTCGATCGCCTGCGCTGCCGCGGCTTCCTGAGCGCGCAGCCGCTCGGCTTCTCCCTTCGCTCGGGCCGCCATCTGCTCGAGTTTGGCAGCTTCGGCTTCGGCGGCGGCTTGCTCGGCCCGGGCCTCCTTCAGCTGATTGTCGAGCGGCTCCGCCTGCGGCTGAGCTGGCGCACTCGCCGCCACGAGCGGCACAAGCACGAACAGGATGGCGACCCGCTTCATGCCCTAACCCTCACGGTGGTACGGATGGTTCGCGAGAATCGACGTTGCTCGAAACAGCTGTTCAGCAAGCATTGCCCGGACGAGCAGGTGCGGCCAAGTCGCTGGACCGAAGGACAGCAGCAGGTCCGCCTTCTTTCTAATCTCGTCATCGTGGCCGTCGGCGGCGCCGATCAGGAACAGCGCCTCGCGCTTGCCGCCGTCGCGCCATGCTTCCAGTTTCCTGGCTAGCTCGACGGAGCTCAGCGCTTTGCCGCGCTCGTCGAGAACGATGGTCACGGCTGCCCCCGCCGGCTCGGACATCTTGCCGCCGCGATCGGGTAGCTCGGTGAGCTTCGTCGGCCAGCTGATCCGCTTCAGATAGCGTTGCACCAAATCGGCTTCCGGAGAGCGGCCGATCTTTCCGCGCGCAACGATGTGCAGGAGCACCTACTGAGCGGTAAGCGCCGGCTGGAAGGGCCAGCTGAAGACCGCCTTGAAGCCGTCATAGATGGTGCGGGCGGCCTGGGCGATGGTCGCCGGACGGTTGCTCCCGCCGCGCGTGAAGATCGCAACCGCAACGCGGTGGCCGTCGGGCATGGTAATGAAGCCGACGTCGTCGGCGAGGCCGTTCAAGGTCCCGGTCTTATGCTCGATGGGCACGCCCGGAAGCAGCCCCCTCATGCGGTTCTTGCCGGTCTCGCAGCGCGCCATGAGGTCCAGCAGGTAATTGCGGCTTTCCGGACGGATCAGCTCGGACTTGTAGATGCGCTTTAACAGCTGGACCATTCCGACCGGAGTGCTGGAATCACGGCGATCCCAGAGGTCGCGCCTGTCCCGTAGCAGTTCGGCGATCGTGCGATCGACGCTGAGCCCATTAAGGCCATTCTGATGCAGCCACTGATGCAGGGCGTGCGGTCCGCCCACGTCCGCCAGGAGGATATCGGCCGCATGGTTGTCGCTGCGGATGATCATGCGCGACATCAAGGTCCGAACCGGAACTCCGCTGATCGTGTCGTCGAGCGTCTTCTGGCCGTGGTCGACCTGCCAAAGATACAGCGCGGCGATTGCGACCTTGACCGTACTCGCCATCGGGAAGGGCGTATCGCCCTTGATGCTGACGGTTTCGCCGGTGTTGAGATCGAGCGCTGCGATGCCGACGTCGGCCGACTTGTCGGCGACCAGTGCGTTCAGCTGCTGCTCCAGGCTCGAAAGCGCAGGCGAAGAGGCTGCGCCGGCAGGTGCAGCAACAAACGCCAAAAGCGACAACAGAATCGCAAAAAATCGCATAGCCCTCACCCGCGAGCAGCGCTCACACTGGAATCATCCCCGAATGCCCACATTCGCTCCAAATTGTAAAAATTTCTCACTTCGGGACGGAAAATGTGGACGATCACATCGTCGGCGTCGATCAGCACCCAGTCCGCGGCTGGAAGCCCTTCGATCCGAACGTTCTTCCCAAATCGCTCCTTGATCTTGTCGGCAAGCTTAACGGCCATTGAGGCGACCTGCCGCGTCGATCGCCCTGAGGCAACGACGATATGATCCGCGATGTTGGACTTGCCCGCAAGGGGGATGGAAACGACCTCCTGGGCCTGATCGTCATCGAGGGACTTCAGGACCAGGGCGTGGAGCTCTTCGACATCGACGGGGGCGCGGGCGACGCCGCCGGCGGTCTCAGCAGGATGTTCGGTCAAGGGGTCTCCTTGCGAAGGCGTGGACCGCGATGACGGGTCCGCGCGGAATGCGCGGGGGATTGGCGGTACCAGCTGGGGTCTTGCGCGCGAATGGCGGTTGCGGACGTGGGGTCGGGCGGCAGGCGAAGGAAAATGATCGCCGGTGCACTCCAGTCCGTCCATTTATTCGCCTGGTCCGAAGGGTGGACGAACCCTTTCAGCCAACCCATCGCGCGCGCCGCGTGGGCAGCTGAATCATAACCGGGCCGGGGAATCACCGCAATCGGCACTTCAGCCGCTAAGCCCCTCCAATCGCGCCATTTGTGAAAATTTGGCAGTGTGTCGCTTCCAAGCAACCAGATGAAGCGGTCTTCGGGGTGCGCTTTCTTCAACAGGCGCACCGTATCGATGGTGAAGCACGTTCCGTGACGTTGCTCAAAATCGCTGACGCGGATGGCCGTCCCCGCCGCGGCCCTCTCCGCCGACGCAAGCCGCGCTTCGAACGGTGCCATGTCCGTCGCCCCCTCCTTCAGCGGGTTGCCGGGCGAGACAAGCCACCAGACCTCGTCGAGATCGAGCGCGCGCATGGCTTCGAGGCTGATGTGCCGGTGCCCGCCGTGGGCGGGATTGAAGGACCCGCCGAGAAGTCCGATGCGCATGTGCTTGAGCTAGCATGAGCGCTTGGCGCCGCCTAATATCGGCCTCAGGGGGACGTGAATGGGCGAACTCGAAGCATTCGGCGATGCGGTGACCGGAGGTTTGCTGGCGCGCGCGGTCGAGCCCGACGCCGGCGAGAGGCTGTCGGACGGCCATACGCATGAGAAGAATTGCCTCAATTGCCGGGCGCAGCTGACCGGCCCGTTCTGCGCACAATGCGGGCAGAGGGCGCACGTCCATCGCTCGGTCCGCGCCTTCTTCCAGGATTTCTTCCAAAGCCTGTTCAATTTCGAAGGGAAGATCTGGCGGACGTTGCCGATGCTTGCCTGGCGTCCCGGCGAGATGACCCGGCGCTACATCGCGGGCGAACGTGCACGGTTCGTCTCGCCCGTCGCGCTCTATCTCTTCACAGTTTTCGCGATGTTCGCCGTGCTCAACCTCACGGGCGCGCTTGGAAACCACGGACAAGCGGGCAAGCACGCGAAACAGGCACTGCAGACCGGCCTTGCCGAAGAGCAGCAGGAGCTAACCAAGCTCGAAACGAAGCGTCAAACGGCGGTGGCCGCGGGCAAGGACGTGGCCGACCTCGACCGGAGGATCGCGAGTCACAAGGAAGACATCGCCGACATTCAGCAGGCGATGAAGGG
>DATJHD010000369.1:0-3409 GCA_035494275.1 Croceibacterium sp. | reverse complement strand
CCCAGCTTGCGCCACTCGTCAACTCAATCGTGAACACTGTCCCGCTCGCTCCCCCGCTCCGGTGAGCATGCGAGACCCAGATGGGATACTCAACTTCACGCTGGGGATCGGTTCCGGGTTTCGGAAGCATGGCGCCAATTGCCTCAGGAGCATACGATGCGATCTCCCGGAGGGCCTAAATTTGGAAATCCACCACGTCGTACTGAAACGACCGGATGGGACGGAGCTTCGACGAAACTTCATTGCCGCCTTAGGCGCGGCTCCGCGGGTTGGCTCGATGATCCAGTTGGCGATCTCCGATCACCCCGCTATTCGCGTTCGAGCCAAGGTCACGGCGGTACAGAAGGTATCTTTTGCATCACGGGATGGGCGGCCAGGTACGACCGATGTGACCGTCCACGCTAAGGAGCTTATGAACGTCCCGTTGGCCGACAACGACCCGTAAACGGACCCTTTAATCACGGTGCGACCTGGTTCAACAATGAACTTGGCCACACCCCCGAGTTGTCGTGCTGAAGCCCCCCTAAAACCGCATCGCGAGGGGTAACATGAGCCCGCCACCCCAAAGGCTCGCGATGCGAACTACCGTCGTCGGGTCGGCTTTTGCGTAAGCGTCCGGTCTGAACCGACGTGCAGTGTGTGGTCGGCGCAGACGGTGTGAGCGAAGGTGGGTCCTTCTGGACGTACAGAAGGACTGCGGAAGTGGACGGTGAGATCGTTGCGCGGGTTGAGCGCCGCCGGCAGTGGACGCTGGAAGAGAAAGCGGCGCTGATGGCGGAAGTGGAAGCCGCCGGCGGAGAGGTTTCGCTGGTGGCGCGACGGCACGGGATTTCGAAGAGCCTGCTGTACAACTGGCGCTCGGCGTGGCGGGCGGCAGCCGGCGCTGTGGCGGCGCGGGCAACCTCGGCAGTGTCGGCGGGGTTCATCCAGCTCGGGGTTGTGACAGAGCCGATGGAGCCCCTCCCGTCGACGGTTCCGGCGGCATGCCCACGCGGCGCGGGGCTGAGCCTGGCCGAGCGGGTCGGCGTCATTGAGATAGATCTGCCCGACGGGGTACGCCTGCGAGTCGACAATCACGTCAGCGAGAAGGCGCTTCGGCGCGTGCTGGCGGCGATGAAGGCGACGGGATGATCAGCCTGGCGCCGGGCACAAAGGTGTTCCTCGCCTGCCAGCCGATTGATCTGCGCGCCGGGTTTGACGGGCTGTCGGCCAAGGTGCAGCAGATCATCGGCGCCGACCCGTTCAGCGGCCACGTCTTCGTCTTTCGCAGCAAGCGCGGCCATTACCTGAAAGGTTTGTACTGGGATGGCAGCGGCCTGTGCCTGTTCGCCAAGCGGCTGGAGCGCGGCAAGTTCGTGTGGCCGCCGCTCGTCGACGGCACGATGACGCTGACGCCGGCGCAACTGGCACTGTTGATCGAGGCGATGGACTGGCGGCGCACCGTAGCACCGCCGCTGCCGGCGCGGCCAATGCTGGTCTGAGGGAACAGGGATTCGCTTTCTGTTCTGGTTGCCTCTCGGCACTGCCGATACGGTGCAGCATGTCGCTGGCCTCAGCCGATCTGCCTACCGATCCGGAAGCGCTGCGCGCCTTTGCGCTGGCCTGCCAGAACGAGCTGGCGACGGCGACCGCCGAGCTTGAGGCGGCAAAGCTCGCCGTCCAGCTGCGCACCCTGGAGATCGAAAAACTCAAGTTCCAGATCGCCAAGCTGCGGCGGATGCAATTCGGCCGCTCGTCGGAGCGCCTCGGCCGACGTATCGAACAGCTCGAGTTGCGGCTGGAGGAGCTGGAGGCCGGTGAGGCCGAGGCGATCAGCAAGGCCGTCGCCGAGGGTCGGCCGTTGCCAATGCCCGACGGCGCCCGGCCAAAGCGGCAGCCCTTGCCCGACCATCTGCCGCGCGCCGAGGTCGTGCACGAACCGGAACAGGACGGCGCCTGCTGCTGCCCAAAGTGCGGCGGCGACATGGCCCCTTTGGGCCAGGACGTCACCGAGGTGCTCGATTATCTCCCCGGCCGCTTCCAGGTGATCCGGCACGTCCGGCCAAAATACGCCTGCCGGCGCTGCGAGGCGATCACCCAGGCGCCGGCCCCGCCGATGCCGACGCCGCGCGGGCGGGCGACGCCGGCGATGCTGGCGCATCTCCTGGTGTCCAAATATCTCGATCACCTACCGTTATACCGACAGAGCGCGATCTATGCCCGCGACGGCGTCGATCTCGACCGCTCGACGCTGAGCGACTGGGTGGGCCAGGCGGTCTGGCTGCTGCAGCCGATCGTCGAAGGCATCCGCCGCCACGTCTTTGCGGCCGAAAAAATCCACGGTGACGACACGCCGGTGCCGGTGCTGGAGCCCGGCCTCGGGCGAACCCGCACCGGGCGATTATGGGTCTATGTGCGCGACGACCGGCCATTCTGCGGCCCGGCGCCGCCGGGCGCCGCCTACTTCTACAGCCCCGATCGCGGCGCCGAGCATCCGGCGCGGCACCTCGCGGGCTTTGCCGGCTTTCTCCAGGCCGACGCCTATGCCGGGTTCGAGGCGCTTTACGATCAACGGCGCCGCGCTCCAGGGACGGCGATCACCGAGGTGGCGTGCTGGGCCCACTGCCGCCGCAACATCTTCGAGGTGTGGGAGACGACAAAATCGCCGGTCGCCAAGGCGGGGCTCGACCAGATCGCGTTGATCTACGCCATCGAGGACAAGGCCCGCTTCGCGCCGCCCGCCGAGCGGTTGGCGCACCGGGCCGACACGATCCCGCTGATCGATGCGTTCTTCGCCTGGGCCGAGACAACCGAACGCAAGCTCTCGGCCCGCTCGGGCCTGGCCGAGGCGCTGCGCTACATGATCAAACGCCGCATCGCATTGAGCCGCTTTGCCGCCGACGCCCGGCTCGAAGCCGACAACAACATCGCCGAAAACGCGATCCGCCCGATTGCCCTCGGACGGCGCAACTGGTTATTCGCCGGCAGTAACACCGGCGGCGAGCGCGCCGCTTCCATGTACTCGATCTTGCAGACCGCGAAACTGAACAACCTGAACCCGGAAGCCTACCTCGCCGATATCCTCGCCAAGATCGCTGATGGTCATCCGATCAATCGCATCGACGAACTGATGCCCTGGGCTCACCACCGCCCCGCCGCGCCGGCCGCCCTCTGATCATGGCCAAGACCGGACGCTTACCAAGCGGGGCGGGCTCGGTGTTGTGGAACCACCCAAAAACGCTGGCATGGGGGCCAGCGCAGCACCAGCGCCAGCGCCGGGCCGAGAACTCTCCTTTGTGGGGTCTGGCCCCGCTGACGGGCGCAAGAGCTTTTCGACAAGCGTCGGTTTTTCGGCACCTTCGGCCATCTTCCCTCTCTGAATTCCCACTAAAGCCGAAAGTTCGAGCCCGATTCTGATAAAGAGGGAGAA
>DATJHD010000368.1:0-3865 GCA_035494275.1 Croceibacterium sp. | reverse complement strand
AATCGGCTGTTCGTGAACAATGCCGTCTATCGCGGCGAGGATCAGAAAGGCCGGCCGTTCTCCCTCACCGCGGGCGAGGCCGTCCAGCACACCGCGATGCAGCCGGTGGTCGAGTTGCGCGACCTCGTCGGCAGCATCCTCCTGGACGAGGGTCCGGCACGGCTCACCGCGCCGACGGGAAGCTACAATTACGAAACCCAGCAAGTCAGCGTGCCGAACCAGGTCACCTTCGTTGCCGCAGACGGCTACGAGATGAGGACGAGCGGCGTGTCGATCGACCTCGACAAGAAGGCGATGGTCGGCAGCGGCGGAGTTGCCGGCGCCGTCCCTGCCGGAACGTTCTCGGCGGATTCGATTCACGCGGATCTCGATAAGCGCACGGTGTCGCTGCAGGGTAACGCGCGCTTGCGAATGGTCCCGGGCAAGATGGGCACGATGGAGGTGCCGCATTGAGCGCTTCCCCCGGTTTGCGCCAGCCGCTAGGGCTAGCGGCAATGGATCGGCGCACCCCCCTCGCTAGCCTTGCCTTACGCGGCCTTGCGGCCGGAGCGCTCGCCGGCGCGCTCGCTGCGGCGGTATTCGGCTCGCAAGCCGGCGCGCAAGGGATTGCCGGGTTCAATTCGGACCAGCCGGTGAATTATGCCGCCGACCGCATCGAGCTGCAGGACCGGCAGAACCGCGTGGTGCTCTCCGGTAATGTCGTTGTCGACCAGGGCGATCTCAGGCTGACGGCCGCGCGAACGACGGTGGCGTACACCAACGCCGGCGGAGTGAAGATCCAGCGGATCGACGCGACCGGCGGAGTCGTCGTCACCCGCGGCGACGAACGCGCCACCGGCTCGGCGGGCGTCTACGACTTCAACCGGCGGGTGATCGTGCTGTCGGGCGGCGTCCACTTGCGCCGCGGCACCGATACGCTCAACGGCGGCCGCCTGACGATGGACCTCAAGAGCGGACTGTCCACGGTCGATGGCGGAGGCGGCCCTGCGCCGGGCACGAGCACCAGCGGGCGCGTCAGCGGGACGTTCACGGTTCAGAAGCGGCCTTGAATTTCATTGACGATCGCGGCCACTCGCCAACTCGCCTGCGGCGGCAAATACGATCTTGCAGGATAAGTCCTGCCGCAAGTGACCGCCGGCACCGTCAGCGACGCTCGCGACAATCACAACCGCGCCGGCAACGACCTCAGGCCCGATTGCCCAATCCATGGTTGAGGAACGGGCCGGTTGCTCCGTCATTTCCGCGGGGAGCGCCGACACGGCTGTTCGCGCACACCCCTCACAGGTCCTCTTTGGCTGATTCTGGCAACGAGGCGCCGCCATTTGCGTCGTTTTCGCACCCTTCCGGTCGCCCGCGGCTTGTGCCATGGGGCATCGCGCACACGACAAACGGCAGCGGTGAATGAGCGAGCTCTTGAAGATAAGGCTTCCCGACGGATCGGTCCGCGAAATGCCGCGTGGATCGACGCCGGCAGACATCGCCGCGGCAATCGGTCCGGGATTGGCCAAAGCCGCGCTCGCCGCCCGCGTCGACGGCGAAGTGCGTGATATCATGCGGCCTTTGGAACGCGATGCCGACGTTTCACTCATCACCGGTCGCGACGAGGCGGACGCACTCGAGCTCGTCCGGCACGACTATGCGCACGTGCTGGCGGAGGCCGTGCAATCGTTATGGCCCGACACCCAGATCACCTTCGGACCAGCCACTGACGATGGCTTCTACTACGATTTCGCTCCCGGTGAGCGTGGGCCCTTTACCGAGGACGACCTGCCGCTGATCGAAGAAAAAATGCGCGAAATCATTGCTGCGGATAAAACGCTGCGGCGGGAGGAATGGACGCGCGATCAGCTGATCGATTGGTTCGAGCAGCATGGCGAGCGCTTCAAGGCCGAATGGGCTGCCGAACTGCCGGAAAACGAGCCGCTTACCGTCTACCACTCGGGCGGGGACTGGCTCGACATGTGCCGGGGCCCCCACCTCGCCAGCACGGGCAAGCTCGATCCGCAGGCTTTCAAGCTGACGCGCGTATCGGGCGCATACTGGCGTGGCGACCAGAAGAACGCCATGCTGAGCCGCATCTACGGCACCGGCTGGCTCAACAAGAAGCAGCTCGACACCTACCTGGTTCGGCTCGAGGAAGCGGCCAAGCGCGACCATCGCAAGCTCGGCCGCGAGATGGACCTGTTCCACCTCCAGGAAGAAGCGCACGGCAGCGTCTTCTGGCACCCCAACGGCTACCTGATCTGGCGCCAGCTCGAGGCCTACATGCGGCGCAGGCTCGATGCCGCGGGCTATGTCGAGGTCAAGACCCCGCAAGTGATGGACGCGCGCCAGTGGGAGAAGTCGGGCCACTGGGGCAAGTACCGCGAGAACATGTTCGTCATCCCCGACGAGGTGCCGAATACCGAAGACGAAGGGCCGCTGGTTTCTGACGCCGCCGAGTGGATGGCCTTGAAGCCGATGAACTGCCCGGCCCACGTGCTGATCTTCAAGCAGGGCATCACCAGCTATCGCGACCTGCCGCTGCGCATGGCCGAGTTCGGCTGCTGCCATCGCAACGAGCCCCACGGCGCCCTGCACGGCATCATGCGCGTGCGTCAGTTCACCCAGGACGACGCGCATATTTTCGTGCGTGAAGACCAGCTGGTCGACGAAGTGCGCGCCTTCTGCGACCTGCTCGACAGCGTCTACAAGGACCTCGGTTTCGAGCGGTACGCCATCAAGCTCGCGCTGCGGCCGGACAAGCGCTTCGGCACCGAGGCAATGTGGGACCAGGCGGAGCGGGAACTGCGCGAGGCGGTCGCCGCCGCGGGCCGGGCGACCGAGGAGTTCGGCTGGGAAGAGCTGCCCGGCGAAGGGGCGTTCTATGCCCCCAAGCTGGAATTCCACCTGACCGACGCTATCGGCCGGACCTGGCAGGTTGGCACGATCCAATCCGACCGCGTGCTTCCCGAGCGGCTCGACGCCAGCTACGTCGGTGAAGACGGCGAGCGTCACCGACCGGTGATGCTGCACCGCGCGATCATCGGCACCTTCGAACGCTTCATCGGAATTCTCATCGAGCATCACGCCGGGAGGCTGCCGCTTTGGCTGTCGCCCGTTCAGGCCGTCGTGGCAACGATCGTTTCCGAAGCCGACGATTACGCGAACGAGGTCCTGGCGAAGCTGCGCGCGGCCGGCCTGCGAGCCGACGCCGACCTCAGGAACGAGAAGATCAACTACAAGGTCCGCGAGCACTCGGTGGCCAAGGTCCCGCACATGCTGGTCGTCGGCAAGCGCGAGGCGGAGGAAGGCACGATCGCGCTACGCACGCTGGGAGAGCAGCAGCAGAAAGTGCTCAGTGTCGCTGAGGCAATCGCGTTCCTGCAGGGTGAAGCGACTCCGCCCGATTTGCGCTGATCAGACATGAATTTCGGCGCTCGCCTTCGGGCAACCCTCCTTGGCCCGAGGACGGCTATCGAAAGGTTTGGACGCTCGTGTCGCAGTCCGCGGTGACCTTGCTGCCCCGGGCCAGTTCCGAACCGGTGCTCTCCAGCCTGATCACCGTGATCGCGAGCCAAAGGCTTCCCCGGCCGGCTCGATTTACCCTGTTGAATGAGGACCGACGCCACGCGGCGGCCGATGCGCCTGGCCGGGTCCTGGCCCGTCGATGAGCGTCTTACAGCTAGAAGGGCAGCGCCTGGCCCGCGGCGATCAAGGCCAGGGCGCAGGCGGCCACGACGACGGCGCGCAGGATATCGGCCGGATCGGCCGAAAGCTGGCGGGCATAGGCGATAGCGCGGGCCATGGCGGAAATTGTCCGCCACAATCCCTAACGAATCCCTAACGCGGCCGTTTCGGCACGTGCTGGCTGGCGCAGTGGAAG
>DATJHD010000367.1:0-4041 GCA_035494275.1 Croceibacterium sp. | reverse complement strand
TTGATGTTGTAGGTGTGGCCGTCTTGCCCGGCGGCGATCGGGGCGACGATCGGGATCATGCCCGCCTTGCTGGCGGTCTCGAGGATGGTCGTGTCGATCGTCGCCGGCTCGCCGACAAAGCCCAGGTCCACGGCCTGTTCGATGTTGCTGTCGGGGTCCTTGGTCGTGCGGGCGACCTTGCGCGCGGTGACGAGCCCGCCGTCCTTTCCGGAAATGCCGATCGCCTTGCCGCCGGCACCGGCGATCCAGCCGACGATTTCCTTGTTGATCGCGCCCGACAGGACCATTTCAGCGACTTCGGCAGTCGCCTTGTCGGTCACGCGAAGGCCGTCGACGAAGCGGCTCTCGACGCCGAGCTTCTTGAGCATCGCGCCGATCTGCGGACCGCCGCCGTGGACGACCACCGGGTTGATGCCGACCGCCTTCAGCAACACGATGTCCTCGGCAAAGTCGGTCGCCGCCTCGGGATCGCCCATCGCATGGCCGCCGTACTTCACGACGAACGTGCAGCCCGCGTAGCGCTGGAAGTAGGGCAGCGCCTCGATCAGCGTTTCCGCCTTGGCGAGCATCTGCTTGTCCTGGCTCACGCGCGGCGTCTCCTTTATTGGGCGGGCGCGCTGTAGCGGCTCGGTTCGGCGATTCCTAGTGTCGCGGCGGCAAGGGGCCGACTCGGCGTCGCCAAGGGCCGTCCGCACGATCTGGCCCGCGCTCGGCGCCATTCGTCGCAAGCCGGGGAGCCATATCGGGCGTGAAGGGTCGAGCGGGCGAAGCACGACCAAAGCCCAGTCTGCCGGCCGGACCTCCGATCCCTCCCCCCTCGGGCCGGCAGCCAGGGTCGCGAGGGGCGGCGGGAAACCGCCGCCCCTTCATCATGGTTAAGATGAGGCTCCGCGCCGTTTACCGTTCGGGAATGCCCGCAAGGCTATGATCCCGCGCTTCTCCGACGCCCGTACCTGTTCGCGGCGAAAGGGGGAAAGGAGATGGCATGGAAAGCGACGAGCAAGCTCCGCAAGGCGCGACCGACCGACGCTCGAATGACCGGCGCAGACACGATCGGCCGCACGCCGGCGAGGATCGGCGGGCCGCGGAGCGCCGCACCGGCCGCGATCGGCGTGCTTCGCAGCGTGACTGACCCTGGATTGCGGGCCCGGCGCCTCAGCCCTTGTCGGCGGGGCTCTTGTCCAGCGCCCACGGATTGGCCGCGGGCTTGTGCTGGGCGGTGGCTTCCTTGCGAGCCGTCTCATCCGCCGACGGAACGGTGCAGTAGGCCGTGAGGCACACACCGGCCGCCCACCACAGCGCCTTCCAGCGGCTACGGAAGATGTTCTGGTACTTGTTGAACATTTCCCTATGCTACCGCTGCGCGGTTAAGGCCGGGTAAGCCTTTACCTTAAGCTGCTCTCGGCATCCGAAGGGTCGAGCTCCCGGCAATAGAAGCTGTCGCGAATGCGCAAGTTGAAGAAGCGCCCCTTGGCGAATGCGCCGGCGAATCGCTCGGCGATGGCCTCGGGCACGGCAAAGTAGCGGTAGAGCCGGCCGCTGACGAACTCGACATCGAGCGTCTGCGATCCCGCATCGTAGGTAAAGCGCCGGATGACGGTCGAAGGCATGGCTTCCCAACACGCGAATGGGGAATTTGGCTGCCGCCAACTGCCTCCCGAGACGCAACGCGCAATCTCCTGTCGCCCGATTCGCCGCGCATTCCGCCGCATCGCAGGGAGCCTGTGGCCTTTCTGCCGGTCTCCGAAGCAAAGTGGAGGGTCAATCCCGAGCTGGAGTTTCATCATGACGAAATCTGCCACTCTCGCCCTTGCCCTCCTCCTCGGAATCGCGCCGGGTGTGGCCGATGCGCAGGGCGATCACGCCGCGCCACCGGCAAGCGCCGGCGCCGAGGCGTCCGCGCAAGGCAGCACCAACGGCGTCGCAACCCTTGGCGAGCGTGTCACCACGCCCGCCCCGTCGACCTCGCCCCAGGAGGGCGACGAGGGCCGGGTGGCGGTGAGCGAACGTGGCGGCACGGCGGTCGACGCGGCGGGCACCAGCGGTCCCGCGGCGACCGGCGCCGGCGAGGCCAGGGCCGCAGCGCACGGCAAGACGAAGCACAAGCCGGACAAGAGAGCCAAGCCCGAGAGCGGCGGCGACGCCGGCGCGAACGCGCAGCCAGGCTCCAGCGCCGCACCTGCGCCCGACGATGCCAGCGCCGCCGACGATTTCCGTTCGGTGACGGGTGACGGCAGCGATATCGCCTGAGCAGCATGACCGGTCGCGCGGCTGTTTGGGCGCGACCGATGAAATCTCGCGGTTGTGAAGCGAGCTGCACGCCCGCCCGAAGGCTCGACTTGCGGGCGCCGGCATCGGGGAAGGCGGCTTCGTTGTTCCTCACCCCGCGCCATCGCCTGCGAACGCTGCGCCGGGCGAAGATGGGGATCGCCGACATCCCTGCGCCCCGAGGCGGAGTCGGCCTGCCGGCACTGCTCGACGCCGGGCCCAATCGCCCGAAACGATGATCGGACCAGGTGCGCCGGCGACGGGCGGGTCCCCCCGTACCGTGCGTCTGAAGCGGGTGCCGACCCTCCCGCTTCAGACGCTCGCCAGCGCCTTGTTCCACGCCGCCACGCGGGCCTCGCGCGTGTCCTGCGCCATGGCCGGCTGGAAGCGCCGGGTGCCGCCGATCATCGCTGCGCAGGCGTCCTCGAGCGAGGCGTGGAGCCCCGCGCCGACGGCGGCGAGCATCGCCGCGCCGAGTGCGGTCGTCTCGACGAAATCGGGGCGCACCACCGGCAGGTCGACGAGGTCGGCGATATCCTGCGCCAGCCAGTCGTTGGCGCTCATGCCGCCGTCGATCCGCAGCTCGGCCCAGCGGGTGCCATCCGCGGCGAAGGCGGCCGCGAGGTCTCGCGTCTGGTGCGAGATAGCCTCCAGCGCGGCGCGAACGACATGCGCACGCGTGACGGCGAAGCTGAGCCCGGTGACCGCTCCCCTCGCCTCCGCCCGCCAGTGGGGCGCGCCGAGGCCCGACAGCGCAGGCACCACGACCACGCCCGCGCTGTCCTCGACCGAGCGTGCCAGCGCCTCGGTCTCATCCGCGCGGACGATCATCGAGAGCGAATCCCTGAGCCACCGGATGAGGCTGCCGGCGACGAACACCGAGCCTTCGAGCGCGTAGCATCGCTCACCGGCAAACTGGTGGAGCACGGTGCCGAGCAGGCGATGGCGCGATCGCGGCACCTCGCGGCCGCTGTTGGCGAGGACGAACGCGCCGGTGCCGTATGTCGCCTTGGTCGCGCCCGGGGCGAGACAGCCCTGCCCCACCGTCGCCGCCTGCTGGTCTCCCGCGAGGCCGGTGATCGGGATCTGCGCGCCAAACAAGGTGGTGGTACCGAAGGTCCCAGCGCTGTCGACGACTTCCGGCAGGGCTTCGCGCGGCACGCCGAACAGCCCGGTGAGGCCTGCGTCCCAGCTCGCGCCGGTCAGCGCGAGCAGCAGCGTGCGACTGGCATTGCCCGCGTCGGTGACGTGCGTTTCGCCCTGCGTCAGCTTGAAGGTGAGCCAGCTCTCGACGGTGCCGAGCGCCAGCTGCCCTGCCCGCGCCGCCGCGGCCACGGCGGGCTCGTGATCGAGCAGCCAGCGCATCTTGGTCGCCGAGAAATAGGGGTCGAGTAGCAGGCCGGTCGCCTCCCGGACGGGGTCTTCGTGGCCGGCCCGGCGCAGCGCCTCGCAGAGCCCGGCCGTGCGCCGGTCCTGCCAGACGATCGCGCGGGCCAGCGGCTCGCCGCTCGTGCGATTCCACGCGACGACCGTCTCGCGCTGGTTGGTGATGCCGATCGCCGCGATCCGCTCCGCCCCGCCGGAGCGCTCGACCATTTCGCGCGCGCAGGCGAAGGTCTTGGCCCAGATCTCGCCGGCATCGTGCTCGACCCAGCCCGGTTTCGGATAATGCTGCGTCAGCTCGCGTTGCACCGTGCCGCGCAACTCGCCCCGGGGCGTGAACAGCATGGCCCGGGTCGAGGTCGTGCCCTCGTCCAGCACCAGG
This sequence comes from Croceibacterium sp., assembly GCA_035494275.1. Taxonomy (GTDB): domain Bacteria; phylum Pseudomonadota; class Alphaproteobacteria; order Sphingomonadales; family Sphingomonadaceae; genus Croceibacterium_B. The sequence continues at coordinate 8 of DATJHD010000367.1, read as the reverse complement.
ATCAGCCG
>DATJHD010000366.1:0-6721 GCA_035494275.1 Croceibacterium sp. | reverse complement strand
CATGACCCCTCGCCACGGCGCCGATTGACGCTCCGTGGTCCCCACCTCTGCCCATTTCAGCAGCGGTCCTCTCGCTGCACTTCACGCAAATGATGGAGTGTGACCAGCCCCGGGGCGAAGGGCCCATGGGCCGCTGGTCTGAGCGAGAGTTAATGACTCCCATGCGATTAAACAAGTCCTAATCGCAGGATTAATCCCCGGGGACGTCCGCCGAGATCGCGGCGCAATTCGCTGCCGAATCCGGCGCTTGCGGCGATCTCCGCCACCGCCTCGGCCTGGCCGGCTCCGATTTCGAGCACGGCGACGCCTTCGGGTGCCAGCAGCGCCGGCAGTTGCGGAACCAGGACGCGATAGGCGTCGAGCCCTTCGGGACCGGCGTAAAGGGCCCCCGCCGGCTCGTAGTCTCGCACGGAGCGAGGCAATTCGACCGTCGTTTCGACGTAAGGCGGATTGGCGATGACGCAATCGAATGTGCCGAGGCCCATGCTCCAGCCTGGCTCGTCCCAATCCGCCAGGCGAAACTTCGCCCGATCGCCGAGGCCGAGCCGATTGGCATTGTCCTGCGCCACGGCGAGGGCGGCGCTCGAGCGGTCGATGCCCACGCCGCTAGCCCGAGGGAGCTCGGCAATGAGGGTAAGCAGGAGCGCTCCCGATCCCGTCCCGCAGTCGAGGAGGCGGGCCTTGGGCGGGCAGGATTCGAGCGCCGCCGCAACGGTCGCCTCGCTGTCGGCCCGCGGCGTCAGAACGTCAGGGCAGACGCGGAAATCGCGGCCGTAGAATTCCTTGCGGCCGCGAATTTGGGCGACGGGCTCATGCTGCAGGCGACGGGCAACTAGCGCATCGAAGGTGTCCGGCACCGAGGCGCCCATGTGCCGCAAAAGCATGTCCGAGCGCGACACACCCAACGCTTCGGCCATCAGCACTTCCGCGTCGAGCCGCCCGGTATCGGAAACCGCCCCGAGCCGCCGCGCCGCCTCGCGCAGCGCTTCGGCGACCGTGCTCATGCGTCCATCGCGGCGAGCCGCTTGGCCTCGTCCTCGGCGATCAGCGCGTCGATCAGTTCGCCAAGACCGTGGCCGGAGAGCACTTCGGGCAGCTTGTGCAGCGTCAGGCCGATGCGGTGATCCGTCACGCGCCCCTGCGGAAAGTTGTAGGTGCGGATACGCTCGGAACGGTCGCCGCTGCCGACCATCGCCTTCCTCGCCTCGGCCTCGGCGCCGTGCGCCTCGCTGCGCATCTTCTCGTAGAGCCGCGCGCGCAGGACATCCATCGCCTTGGCGCGGTTCCTGTGCTGGCTGCGCTCGTCCTGCATGGCGACGACGATGCCGCTCGGGAGGTGCGTGATGCGCACCGCGGAATCGGTCTTGTTGACGTGCTGCCCGCCGGCGCCGCTTGAGCGGTAGATGTCAATGCGCAAGTCCTTGTCGTCGATCTGCACTTCGACCTCGGTCGGCTGCGGCAGCACGGCGACGGTCGCGGCGGAGGTGTGGATGCGCCCGCCGCTCTCGGTGACGGGCACGCGCTGCACGCGATGGACGCCGCTTTCGAACTTGAGCTTTGCGAACACGCCCGCGCCGTTGACCTCGGCGACGATCTCCTTGAACCCGCCGAGATCGTTGGCGTTGAGGCTGACGGTCTCGACCTTCCAGCCCTGCTCGGCGGCATAGCCTTCGTACATGCGGAACAGGTCCGCTGCGAACAGCGCCGCCTCGTCGCCGCCGGTGCCGGCGCGGATTTCGAGCATCGCCGCGTGGCTGTCGGCATTGTCGCGCGGCAGCATCGCGACGGCGAGGCGATGCTCGGCCTCGGGGAGCTTTTGCCGCAGCTCGTGCAGCTCCTCGTCGGCGAGCGCGCGCATCTCGGGATCCTCGGTCAGAGCCGCCAGCTCGGCGATCTCCGCGCGCATCTCGCGCACCTCGCCCGCAGCCTTGGCGACCGGCTCGAGCTCGGCATAGTCGCGGCTCGCCGCCACGAACTCGTCTGCCGCCAGCGTGCCCGAGGCAAGGCGCGCCTCGAGCTCGGCAAACCGGTTAGCAATCTGCGCCAGACGCTCTTCGGGGATGGTCATTCCCAATCCACGACAAAGTCTTCGAATATCTCGGCGATACCTTCGTCGGACCGAAACAGCTTGATCGAACCTTTCGACTGCCCGTCGCGGAAATCGAAGGAAGCGATCGCGTCAGGATCAGCTCTTGTCGCCCGATCGAACCGCTTGCGGGGACTGCCGGTCGCGAAGAGTTCGGCCGAATACCCTGCCCGCCGATAGGTCGCCGCGAGGCGCGCGGCATCACTTTCGAACCTGGGGTGTTCCGCAACGACCGCTACCTGGAGCGCAGGGATGGCGGGTTGTCCAACCAGCATCGCCAGCCGCTCGATCCCCGCGGCCCAGCCGACCGCCGGCGTGTGCGGGCCGCCGAGCGCCTCGATGAGACCGTCGTAGCGTCCACCGCCGAGCACCGTTCCCTGCGCGCCCAGCCTCTCGGTCACGAACTCGAACGCGGTGTGGCGGTAGTAATCGAGGCCGCGCACCAGCGCGGGCGCGCGGGTCCAGGCGACGCCGGCAGCCTGCAATCCCTCGCAGACCTTGGCGAAATAATCCTGCGCTTCGTCCGAGAGGTAGTCGTCGATCTTGGGCGCGTCGGCCACGAACGGCCTGTCGCGCGGGTCCTTGCTATCAAGGATGCGCAGGGGGTTGCGGTTGAGCCGGTCCTGGCTGTCCTGCGACAATTGCGCGCGGTGCGCCCGGAAGTAGGAAACGAGCGCGGCTCGCCAGCCCTCGCGGCTGTCGGCATCGCCGAGCGTGTTGAGCTGCAGCGTCACGCCCTCGGCGATGCCGAGCTCGCTCAGGAGCTGGTCGGCCATCGCCAGCAGCTCGACGTCCGCCTGCGGCTCGGCGGCGCCGATGATCTCGGCGTCGAGCTGGTGGAACTGGCGGTAGCGGCCCTTCTGCGGCCGCTCGTAGCGGAACAGCGGGCCATGGGTCGCGACCTTCAAGGGCGCGTACTGCTGCCAGCCGCCGGTCAGGTAGGCGCGGGCGATCCCGGCGGTGAACTCGGGCCGCAGCGTCAGCGATTCCCCGCCGCGGTCCTCGAAGCTGTACATTTCCTTCGAGACCACGTCGGTCGTCTCTCCGAGCGAGCGGGAGAACACCTCGGTCCTCTCGAACACCGGCATCTCGGCGCGGCGAAAGCGGTAAAGCTTCCTCACCCGCTCGAACGTCTCGACCACGAACGCGAACGCCTCGGCTTCGGGGCCGAAGATGTCCTGGGTGCCGCGGATCGGGCGGGGAGTTTCAATGCCAGCCATTGCGCCCGCGCGCTTAATGCAATCTGCGCGGTTCGCAAAGCGCGCGCGGGCGAGGTCTTGCGAAACAGGGCGTTAGCCGCCAAGGCGGTTGCCCATGAAACTACAATCCGCGGTCGCGCCGCTCCTTTACGCCGTCCTTCTCACCGCCGCTCCCCCCGCACTCGCCCAGCCGGTGCCGCGCTCAAAGCCCAGCGCGGTGCTGCCGATCGTGACGATTCCGGCGGCCCGCGACGTGCCGTTTCCCGGCACGATCGGCCTCAAGATCGATGCCACGGACACGACCCGTCGCGTGTTCCACGTGACCGAGACGGTGCCGGTCCAGGCGGGCCAGAAGGAACTTATCCTGCAGCTTCCCGAATGGCTGCCGGGCGAGCATGGCCCCCGCGGGGACATGAACCTGATCGCCGACGTCCACTTCAAGGCCGGCGGCAAGGAACTCGCCTGGACCCGCGATCCGCTGGAGACGTTCGCGTTCCACATCCCGCTTCCGGAAGGGGCAAAGGACGTCACCGCCACCTTCGTCCACACCTCGGCGCTGGCTTCGAACGAAGGGCGCATCGAGGTGACGCCCGACATGATGAGCCTGCAGTGGGACAAGATGGCGTTCTACCCGGCGGGCTATTACGTGCGCAACATCGACTTCGCGCCCACGGTGACCTTCCCGCATGACTGGCAGGTGTTCACCGCGCTCGACGGGCAAAGCCGTTCCGGCGACACGGTCACATGGTCGAAGGTGGACTTCGAGCAGCTGGTCGATTCTCCGGTCCTCGCCGGCCGCCATGCGCGCCAGTTCGACTTGGGGCACAACGTCCGCCTCGATGCCGTTGCCGACGAGGCAAGGGACCTCGAGCTGGCGCCCGAGCACCTCGCCGCCTTCAGGAAGCTCGTCGACGAAGCGCTCGCCGTCCACGGCGCGCCGCATTTCGATCACTACGATTTTCTCGTCTCGCTGTCCGACAAGCTCGGCGACATCGGCCTCGAGCACCAGCGCTCGAACGAGAGCTCGCTCGATCCTCAAAGCTTTACCAAATGGCGTGACAAGGATTGGGAGCGAAACGTCATCGCCCACGAGTTCAACCACAGCTGGGACGGCAAATACCGCCGCCCGGCGGACCTGTGGACGCCCGACTACCGCCAGCCGATGGAAAACAGCCTGCTGTGGGTCTACGAGGGGCAGGACCAGTTCTGGGGCCACGTGCTGGCAGCCCGCTCGGGCGTCCAGCGCAAGGACATCGTGCTCGGGGAATTCGCCAACAGCGCGGGCTACTACAGCGTGCAGGCCGGCCGCGAGTGGCGCTCGGTCGAGGACACCACCAACGATCCGATCTTCGAATACCGGCGGGCGCAGCCGTTCGGCGACCTCAGCCGCAACGAGGACTACTACAGCGAGGGCGCGCTCGTCTGGCTCGAGGTCGACCAGGTCATTCGCCGGGGCACGCATGGCCAGAAGGGCATCGACGACTTCGCGCGCGCGTTCTTCGGCGTGAACCCGCGCGATATCGGCCAGCTCACCTATACCTTCGACGACGTGGTCAAGACGCTCAACTCGGTCTATCCCTATGACTGGGAAACCTTCCTGAAGGATCGCGTGTACCGGCCGAACCAGCCGCCGCCGGTCAGGGGGATCGAGATGGCCGGCTACAAGCTCGTCTGGAAGGACAAGCCCAACCCCTATGCCGCGGGCGTCGACACCGACCGCAAGCGAACCAGCCTCAGCTATTCGCTCGGCTTCACCCTCGACAAGGACGGCAAGGTGACGAGCGCGCTGTGGAACAGCCCGGCGTTCAACGCCGGCCTCGTCACCGGGGCCCAGGTCATGGCGATCAATGGCAAGGCTTACGACAGCGACACGATCAAGGATGCGATCACCGCGGCGAAGACGTCGAAGGATCCGATCGAGGTCCTGATCAAGCGCGACGACCGGTTCATGACCGTGCCGGTCGATTACCATGGCGGGCTGCGGTACCCGTGGATCGAGCCCGCTGGCCCGGGCCAGCAGCCGCTCGATTCCCTGCTGGCGCCGAAGACGGGGCCCCTGCCGCCGCAGGTACCGGACAAGGGCGACGATGACGACTGATCCGTCATTAGCGCTCGCGCAAGCAGGGCCCGGCCGCTAAACGGTCTTGCGTGACAGAGGGGATCGCACGCAAGACGAAGAAGGTGGCCCGCCTCGGGAACAGGATCGCGCCGTGGCGCTTCCTGCTGTTCATCGCCTTGCTCGTCGCCGGCTTTGTTGCCTATCGCCTGGCGTGGCCTGAGGCGAACGTGACCGATGCCACGGCGATGGCGTTCGACGCGGCCGCCGTCATCTTTCTCGCCACGCTGTTCCCGCTCCTGCGCGGCAGCAGCCCCGAAATCATGCGCCGCCACGCGTCGCAAAACGACGCCAACCGGCCGCTGATCCTCGTCGTCACGAGCGTGCTCACGTTCATCGCCCTTGCCGCCGTTTCCGGCGAGCTCGACGGCGCCCGCAACGGCGAGATCCTCTCGATCGTCAAGCTCGTCGGGACCCTGGTGCTGGTCTGGGTGTTCGCCAACAGCGTTTACGCGCTCCACTATGCCCATGCCTACTATACGCGGAGCGACGAGACGGAGGAGGACGTCGGCGGGGTCGAATTTCCGGGCACCAAGATGCCGGGCTACGGCGACTTCCTGTATTTCGCGTTCACCCTCGGGATGACGTTCCAGACGTCCGACGTGAACATCACTGCCCCGGGCATTCGCCACGTGGCGCTGATGCATTCGTTCGCCGCGTTTATCTTCAGCATCGGCTTGATCGCGTTCACGATCAACGTGCTGGGCGGCGCGGGGTAAGCCTTACTCGGCCGCTTCGAGGAACCTGTCGTCGATCGAAACCTCGGCTTCCCAGCTCTTGAGCTCGGGCATGACCTTCTCGGCGAACAGGTGGATGTTCTTCCGCGCCTCCTCCTTGGCCATGCCGCCGAAGTAGACGTGCGGGAAGAAGCCCTGCGGCTTGAAGATCTCCTTCAGTTCCCACAGCCGCTCGAGGATCATCTGCGGCGTGCCGGTGACCGCGCCTTTCGCGAATTCCTCGACGTACGGCTCGATCGCCTCGGGGGCGAGGACCATCTTCTCGTAATGCTCGTAGCCCTTGATCGTCGGGAACACGCCGGGCGTGTCGAGGTGGTAGTTCTTGATCGCCGCACGCATCGTGTTGCCGAGGAACTTGCGCCCGCGCTCCTCAGCATAGTCGGCGTTCTCGTCGATGTAGAAGTTGCCCGATAGCATCGGCGCCGGCGGGTTCGAGTCCGCGCCGTTCACTTCCTTCCACACCTCGGTGTACTTGTCGGGCGCGACGTCCTTGCCGCGCTGGGGCAGCATCAGCACCATGTTGCCGCAGCCCATCTTGGCCGCGGTGTACATCGAATTGCCCGACAGCGAGCCGCAGAACTTG